>JAFULP010000059.1 GCA_017473285.1 Clostridia bacterium | reverse complement strand
CAGCACGCATTTTAGGTGTGGTAGCAAAATCATTAGTTTTTTTAGTTCTAATATGAATTCTATCTTCATTTTTAAATGGTGCTTCTTGTCCACCATTTAAGAAATAAGTTACATGGGCATATTTAGTACTTTCACTAATTTTTAGTTGTTTTAAGCCTTTGTTGGACAAATATTCGCTTAATGTGCCTTTAATATCTTCTTCGCTATAAATATAATTTACATTGTCCGCATTTACAAAATCACAAAATGTAATTATTGGCATTACATTGAGGTTGCTCAACTCTCCCACAATTTGTTTCATACGGTCCGCTCTAAAGTTGTAAAATACAAATAAATCATTGCTGTTAAATGTATATTCTTTGGTTGTTTTTATTCGGCTAGGCACAACAAACTCATCCGTCACGCCTTTATTGTGGCTATCTTTAAAGCACTCATAAGCGCTATCGTAGTCATAATCTAGTTTTTGCATAATATCTAGTTCCGCATTGGTTCTTTCCATATTTTGCTCACGGTCCATAGCATAAAATCTTCCACCAACAGTTGCAATTTCGCCCAAACCAATTTGCTTGGCAAATTCATTAAATTTAGCCAAGTATTCAAAACTACTGTCTTGTGCACAATCTCGCCCGTCGGTAAATGCATGGAAAAACACTCGACCTATATTAAATTGTTTTGCCAGCTTAATAAGCGCAAAAGCATGATTTATATCACTGTGAATTTGTTTATCGGAAAACAGTCCACCAATGTGCAATGCACCATTATTTTTGCTTAAAGCCGAAAATTTATCAACAAAAAGTTTATGTTTAAAAAATTCGCCACTCTCAATTTCATCATCAATTTTAACCGTGGTGGTTTTTATTATTCGTCCAGCCCCAATAGTTGTGTGTCCCACTTCCGAGCCACCCATAGCGTCACTTGGCAACCCCACGCTTTTACCATGAGTATATAGCAAACTATATTCATAATTTTTTCTTAAACTATCAAGGTATGGAGTGTTTGCATTAGTAACGGCATTGAATTTACTTTTAGGTGCTTCACCATATCCATCAAGAATTATAAGTATTCCTTTTTTCATATATCTCCAATTTAAAAAGGTGGATTAACCCACCTTTTATTTATTAATTTAATTTTTTATTTTAATTATTAAAAATATTAATTTTTATCTTATTTCAAGTATTTTTATTAATTTTTATTTAAAATAATTATTTAATTTTATTTTTAATGTTTTATTTAATATTTTAAATTTATTTTTTATTTAATTTATTTATTTTCAATAATTTCAACGCAAGGAAGTTTTTTACCTTGAAGCAACATCAAACTTGCACCGCCACCAGTTGAGATATGTGTAATCTTATTTTCAAGCCCAAGTTCTTGAACACTTGCCACAGTATCGCCACCACCTATAACGCTAACCGCTTTACTCTTTGCAATATACTTTGCAATCTTTTTAGTACCACGCCTAAACTTTGGAAATTCGTACACACCCATTGGGCCGTTCCAGACGATAGTTTTGGCATCTTTAATTATATTTTTAAATGTTTTAGTTGTGTGAGGTCCAATATCCATACCTTGGAAATCTTTTGCAAAGAACCCACTACTAAAGCATTTGCGTTTAGCAGTAGCAGTAAATTCGTCCGCACCATAGTTATCGCAAGGCAAAATCACTTTTATACCTTTTTCCTTGGCTTTGTCCAAAGTTTCTTTTGCAAGGTCGATACTTTTATTATCAATAATTGACTTGCCAACATCGCCACCAATTGCTTTAACAAAAGTGTACGACATTCCGCCACCAATCAAAATAGTGTCCACCTTGTCAAGCAAGTTTTCAATCACTGGAAGTTTGTCAGTAATCTTTGCACCACCCAATACCGCCACAAAAGGATGCTCAGGCTCAGAAAGTACCTTTTCAAACATTTCAAGTTCCTTTTCCACCAAGAAACCTACCGCATTAGGCAACATTTCGGCTACAGCATAGGTTGAAGCGTGCTTACGATGCGCAGTTGCAAAGGCGTCAAACACATAAACATCCGCAAAACTTGCCAACAATTTAGCAAAGTCTTTATCGTTATTTTCCTCTTCCTTATAAAATCTAATGTTTTCTAACATTGCAATGTCGCCGTCTTTTAGTGAAGACAAAACTTTTGTGCAAGACTCGTCTTTAATATCTTCAACAAATACAATATCCTTTTGCAATAATTTACCTAATCTTGAAACAACTGGGCGCAATGACATCTTTGGATTAACAACCCCTTCAGGGCGACCAAGGTGCGAACAAATAATAACCTTAGCGTTGTGTGACACCAAATACTCAATTGTGGGTAAGGCTTCAATTATGCGATTATCGTCAACAATCTTTAAATCTGCACTTAGCGGAACATTGAAATCAACACGCAATAAAACTCTCTTACCATTAACATCAATATCGTTTAATGTTTTCTTCATAAAAATCTCCTACAATGAACTTGTCCGTTTTTGTGTAGTAATCTGTTAACTACATTATATCATTTTTTTATAAAAACTCAAACTAAAATTACAACATTTTCTAAATTTTCTATAAATTTTACCCCCTTGAAAGCACGAAACTCCCTTTTTGTCACATATAAAATAATTATTAAATCGTATTTTGGTAAAATTTTGGGGATTTTGTTTTTTATCAACTATTGATATTGTTGAAAAACTTTTTGACTGTTTATACAATTTATTTCCAATTAGTACAATTTTCCCTTTAATATATAAATACACATCCTTTGCACAATCTATTACTGACACCTTTTGATTGACGCACAATATAAAACATTTTTGCCTTTTGTTTAAAAATTTAGAATATCCATATACAAGTATTGGGCAATTAAATTTTTTATTCAAACTAATCAATTCGTTGCTAACTGGCGCATCAAACAAATACTCTTGTTCATAATCAAAATCATAAAAAATATTTTGGTGAAATATTAACAAGTCAATATTTTTAATTTTATTTATTTGATTAATATAAAAACTTTTATACGAACCACCAACAACAAACATAAATTTCATATCTCATAATATGTTTAATAACCATTAATTGCCACAAAAAAAGATAAACCGTAAGCTTATCTTTTTTATATTAAATAATAAAATGTAATGCATAGCCCGCTAGCAAACTAGGAATAATTAGCATTGCCAAAATAAACGCTATCTCTTTAGGGTTTTTATCTTGCTTAAACAACACCATCAATCCTAGCCCTGCATTAACTGATAACCCTGCCAATATTGCACCAAAACTTAGCCCGCCTAGCAAATATAATTCGGTTATAACCACTGACGATGCGCAATTTGGTATTAAACCAATCAACACCGCCAACAATGGTTGCAAAGCACTACTTTGCGACAAGAACTCAGTTAAATTATCTTCCCCAACCCATTCAACTATAGCGCCAAATACTAAATTAATGACCAATATAAACAACAATATCTTCAAGCAGTGTAGCAATGGATGCTTCCAATCAAACTTAGTGCCTTCCAAATCGTGATTACAGCACCCAATATGGTCGTGTTGTTCAACTTTCAAATCTTTATTATGTATTTCTTCGTTATGTTCATACTCCAAATGTTCGTGATGATTATGTTCTTCATGTATATGCTCGCCAACTTCCAAATGATTATGTTTATCTTGCCCATTTTTTACAACTGCTTTATTTTGAATATCGAAATGGATATTTTTAGTTTTAAACACCTTTGGATATAGCCACATAGCCAAATAACCAACTATAATGCCTAGTGCAATTTTGCACACTATCAAAGCCAGCAACGACAACCAACTTTCGTGATGCGACAACATAATTGGCAACGCCTCATCGCTAGTTGCAATATATACGGCAAGCAACGCACCAATTGACACAAATCCCTTAGTGAACAAATCAGTAGACACCACCGAAAATCCGCATTGTGGAAGACTGCCAAACAGTGAGCCAAATACTGGGCTTGCTTTTCCTTTCAACATTTTAGAGTTTTGGAATTGCATTATTTTTTTGTACTCTAAAAATTCAATCAAAAAATACACCACCAATAATACTGGTGCAATCTTTAATGTATCAATCAATGCATGTTCCAATATATGCCAAAATTCGTGCATAACTCTCCTTAAAGTAGATTGTTATTATAATAAATTTAATTTGCATTTGTCAATAATTTGTCAATAATTTGTATTATTTTAAAATATTAACATATTATTCGACATTATTTGACAAAAGTGTTTAATATTTACAAAAAAGTCTCTCTCAACAAAAAACTCCTAGACAAAATCTAGAAGTTTAAATTGGCATATTGCACACGATATTTTGAAACAAATTAATTGCTGGCATATATGCTACTCACTCCACTAGAGCAACCTTAAAGCACATAGTGTTCCTACTTAATGCTGCTGTATTCCTACCCTGACATAGTTCATAAGTAACCATTGAATAAGACCCTAACTTCAACATAAACAACATATACTCAACACAACCAAGTTTGTCCCGAGATACCGCATCAGCCTTGCTATAGCGGCTTGCAAGTTACAGGGCACCGCTAACTCCCCACCTAGTGCAATACATTGTTATTATATCACATAAAATATTAAAAAGCAATAAAAACCTATAAATTTAATTAATTTAGACAAAATAATTTAAAAATATTTAATTATATTTTTATTTATTATTTCGATAGATTACTGTTAATATATATTTTTTAATGTTAAACAAAATTATTTGCAATTTAATATTAATTTTGGTATCATAATATAAAGGAGATAAAAATATATGATTATTTTAGCAAGTGACCACGCAGGTTTTGATTTAAAAATACTTTTAATGCACTTTTTTAAGAAAAATGGCATTGAATATGTTGACGCAGGGGCTTTGGATTATGATGAAAACGACGATTATCCAGATATTGTCAAACCAGCGGTTAAGCAAGTGTTAGCCGACCCAAATAATCGTGGAATATTCGTCTGTGGAAGTGGTATTGGTATGTGCATGTCCGCCAACCGCCACAAAGGTATTCGTGCTGTTTGCGCTTATGACAGTAAAACTGCAAAACTAGCACGCAAAGATGAAGATGCCAACGTGTTATGCCTTGGCGCAAGGCGAACCAATAAAGGCGATGCAATCAAAATTATCCTTCGCTTTTTAACCAGCCCATTTGAAGGTGGCAGACATCAACGCAGAATTGACAAATTTTAATTATAAAAAGACACATTAAGTAAATTACTCGATGTGTCTTTTTTATTGTCCGTTTTAGCAAACTCGCTCAACAATATTAAATATTTTTATTAAACTTCCATATTTAATACATACTTATCATAACCAGTTTTATCGCTAGTTTCTTGTTTTGTAAAGTTTTCTAATAGATATGTTGAGTTTGTAGTTGTTAAACCAGTTTTAATGTAAATTGTGGTTGCATTTCTCATTAAATTACCATTATCACTTGCTTCAATTAGTCCATTTGCTATTGTAGCACTATTTATAATTACAGTTTGTAATGACTTTGAATTATATTTGAAAGCCCCGCTACCAATTTTGTCAATGCTTTCTTGTATTGTAACGCTAGCCAACTTATCACAATGAGAAAAAGCATATTGATTAACTTCTGTAGTTTTACTATCAAATTCAATAGATATAACATTTCTATCAACTGGTGCAAGTGCTATAAAATCAGTTCCATTATAATAATACATAACATTATTGACTGATTTTATTTTTGATGGCGTATCTAATGATGTATAAATATCTCTTGCATATTTAGCAATTCCTTCACCTAAAGTTAGTTGAAAGTCACTATCAAGATTATATATTTCAAACAATGCGTAACATCCATAGAACGCATTTTCATCTATATGGACGCCTCCATAAGCCTCCCTTATTATTATTTTCGATAAACTATAACAAGATACAAATGCAAAACTATCTACATAGCTTATTGTCATCAAATCAATTTCTTTCAATGAATAGCAGTTATAAAAAGCATAACTCTCAATTATTCCCATACCTTTAGCAAAAGTTATTTCTTCTAAAGAATAGCAATCTTCGAAAGCATATCCACTAATATGATGAATGTATTTAGGCAAATGAATTTCTTTTAAACTTTTACAATTATAGAAAGCATTTTTACATATAGCATAAACATCACTATGTCCATCACATTCTTCATCTGCAAATGTAAATGTTTCAAGCTTCTCACAATTATCAAACATATAGTCTAAAACACCAGATTGGGCAGGATAATTTGTAACTGAAACTAAATTTGAGCATCCAGAAAATGTTCTACCATATGAATAATCATCTCCACTATAGCTAAACTCTAGAACTTCAGCTCTGCCAGTTTCAAATTCCACTGTCGATAAATTGTCACATTCAGCAAAAACAGCAGAAGCAATTGTTGTAATATTTTTGCCAATAGTAATACTGGTTAAGTCGGAATATGCAAAAGCCCTAGAATCAATACCTTCACAAGATTCTGGCAAAGTGATTGATGTCAAACCAGACTCATAAAATGCTTCTTTTAAAATTGATTTAAGTGTTGAGTTTGCTTCAAAATTTACAGTTGTTAATGAATTTGTATTTGCAAATACACCTTCTGGCAAATGTGTAACTTCCTTTGCTATTGTAACACTAACTAAAGCGTCACAATTATAAAATGCTTCTGTTGCATATATTGTACTAATCATGCCTGGCAAGCCAAATGTAGTTATCCTTGAAATATCAATAGTTGACAATTGTCTACAATTATAAAAAGATTCTTTTCCTATTGCTATATCACTATTAATTTCAACCGTTGCCAATTTACCACAGCCTTTAAAGGCTTCTTCTTGAATGTAACGAAGTGTTGTAGGTAACACAACTTTTGTTAGGTTGTTGCAATCTTCAAATGCCGATACCCCAATATTGGTTATACCTTCTGGCACTGTATATTCAGTTTCGTCATTATCAGGCGCAAAGCGATACAAAGTTTTGCCATCGTCGCTTAATAATACTTTAACTTCATTTACTGGCTCAGGTGGTGGAGTATCTTCCTTTGTGCAGCCAACAAAAAATATCGCACAAGGAATTATCATCAAGCATAGTATTAATGATTTAAATGTCTTTTTCATTTTTATCCCCTTTTGTAAATTTTTCTTATTAATAAATTATTTTAATAAGTTAAACACATTATACATCATAAAGTGATGTATGTCAAGTGTTTTACATCACTTTATGGTATATAATAGATATGGAAATAGCAAAGACAATAGGTAACAATATTAAAAACGCTAGAAAGTTTAAAAATCTAACTCAAAGCGCTGTTGCTAAGCAATTAAATATGACTCAACAACAATATAGTCGTTTTGAAAATGGTGTCTTTGAATTAAATTATTCACAAATAGTACAAATATGCACACTTTTAAATATAACACCTAATGAAATATTTGGATTTGACATTCAGTGAAACATATTCTTAGCAATCAATATATTAATTTCATATAATTAAAAACAAGTTATTTTGAAATAATTATACACACTCGCTTAAGTATTGCAGTTTTGAAATTCATTTCATCAAAATAACTTGTTTTTTCACACAATATTTACAAAATGAATAAATAAAAATAACTTGTTTTGTTTTACACAAAAAGGAGAGTTTTATGAATTTCACAATTTTAATCTTGTTAATAATTTTAATAGGCGTAATTGCTCAAGCCACCAATACCGATTTAGCTAACAACACCAACATCTTACTTCTACTATTACTTGCACTTATCGGGATTAGTGACAACAACTTCTTTAATCGCAATAATTGCTGTTGCAACAATTTCAACCAACGAAGTTTTATATAAGCAATCACACCAATTAATCAAAATTCAGTAAAACTTATTAAAAAATAAGCGTGTTTTACGCTTATTTTTTAATTATTTCAAACTTTCTAAAGCACGCAATGTGTGGTCAATATTCATTTCAATAAAGCCGTCTTTGTCAGCAACTTTCTTTTCAGCATCAGTATTAGGATTAATAATCACATTATACATATCGCTTAGGAACTTGTACACATCAGGATATTTTTCATTCAATGCTTTAATCATAGTCATATCGCCAGCAATATTATTATCAGTTCCACGCATAAACTTCAAATCTCTTGCTTCAAGCACTAGCATATCAGCAACTGTAGCCATATTATCAATAGCCGAAAGTTCCTTGCTAGAGCGCTTAAGTTCAGGATTTTTAGCCTTTTCCGCATCACGAAGCATATTGCAGTAAGCACTATTATAAATTCGTCCCATATTTTCCTCCGTAATACTTATATTTTAACATTTTATACGATTTTTTGTCAAATAAATTATATAATTATTTACATATCAAATTATTGTGCGTGTCATCGTTATTTAATGGTGTATATAAAAATTTTAAATCTGCATCCAACAAATTCACTTCCGCCTTTAAATACATTCCGCATCTTGACAAATATTTACGCTCTATTAACTTTTCAACAATATCGCATATTGTTTGCTTAATATCATCACTATATCCATCTTGTTCTTCCATTTCAATATAACAATACTCTAAAATCCCATAGGTTGTAAAGCGACTGTTTTCAAGCAAACTCTTTTTAGTTATATACTCTACAATCATATTGATACAATTTTCTTCGTCTAATTTTCTATTCATCATTTCTCTCCATCAGTGAAAGTAAGTATATCATAACTTTAAACAACTGTCAACACTCTTGTCTTGCAATTTATTATCTTTTGTTTTACCATATTGTTTGCCAAAATACTTGTTTGTATTTGGCATTTTAAATTTTACTATATTGCCTAGAAGCCAACACACTAGTTTTCTTTTCACAAAATAATGAAAATTTAATTAATGTTATATTTTACTTATAATAATTAATGTAATTTAATCATAGAAATTATTAAATTTCAATGCTTTTTAATATATTACTTGTTTTCACTAAACTTTTTGATTTGTTCTTTTTCAAAATCATCATTGCTGAAATAATCAATTCCCATTGCTTGTTTCATCTCAAGAAGGGTTTTATCTGCTACTTCATTTGCTTTTTTGTTACCAGCCTTAATTATTTCTATTATTGCAGGAATCTGTTGTTGATATTGCTTGCGTCTTTCACGAATAGGCGCCAATTCTTCTTGCAATACATCATTTAAAAACTTCTTAATTCTACCATCACCAATACCACCTTTAGCATAAGCGTTTTTTAAGTTTTCTAAACTTTCAAGTTCTGGATAAAACTTAGCAAAACTATCGCTTTTACAAAAAGCATCCAAATACATAAACAATATATTATCTTCCAAAATTCCAGGTTCTTCAATTGCTCTAGGGAAAGTCTTGATAGAATTTACTTTTTTCTTAATTTCATTAGGCTCATCTGAAATATAGATGCAATTGCCTAACGATTTACTCATTTTAGCATCCCCATCTATCCCAGGAAGACGAGTACAAGCGCTATTGTCTGGCAATGCGGCTTTACATTCAACCAAGCATTCAGTGTTATATATGCGATTAAAACTACGCACAATTTCACGAGTTTGCTCAATCATAGGCAACTGGTCATCGCCTACAGGAATTAAATTTGCTTTAAAAGCAGTTATATCCGCCGCTTGGCTAATAGGATAAGTTGCAAACCCAACTGGAATTCCTGAGCCCTTTTCAAACCCCCTATAATTAATTTCCGCCTTAACGGTAGGATTTCTTAATACTCTTGGAAGTGTCACCAAGTTCATAAAATACATTGTCATTTCTGCCAACGCTGTTATGCAAGATTGCACACAAAATGTTGTTTTTTCTGGAGTCAAACCAACCGCCAAATAATCAAGCATAACTTCCCATACATTATCTCTAACTTTTTGTGGATTGCCTGAATTGTCAGTAAGCGCTTGAGTATCCGCAATCATAACAAATAAATCTTGATAATTTCCTTCATTTTGAAGTTTTACACGCTCACGCAAAGAACCAACATAATGTCCAATATGCAATCTTCCAGTTGGTCTATCCGCTGTTAATAT
>JAFULP010000058.1 GCA_017473285.1 Clostridia bacterium | reverse complement strand
TATCAGTATCGTAATGTTGATTTTTAAGATACTCTGGTATCTTGTCATCTGCAAACATCTGTGCATCCGTATTAGCCTTACCCATTGCCACATACACACTGTTTGATTTTTCCGCTTCACAAGCATAAATAATTGCATGCGATAACGCAAGATTACCTTCAGGTAAACCCAAATTTTTAATTGCATAATGTGCGGCATTTGCAAGAAGCAACGCATTGCTATCCGCCATACCTATATCTTCACTACAATGTGCAATTAATCGCCTTGCAATTAGTAGTGGGTCACACCCCGCATTAATAAGTCGTTGACTATAGTATAGCGCCGCTTCGGTATCGCTTCCACGCACACTTTTGCAAAAGCAACTAAGCAAGTCATAATACATATTTTCGTCCACACTTATCGCCTTTTGCTGAATACATTGCTCCGCCACCTGCTCATCAATAACAATCTTGCCATCACTAAAACTTGTAGTCAACACCGCTAGTTCCAACGCATTCATTGCATTGCGCAAATCTCCACTACTAGCAAAAGCAATATGATTTAATGCCTTAGGGTTGATATCAATTTTTATTCTACCATAGCCACGCTCTTTGTCATTAATAGCGGTAAGTAGCGCATCTTTAATATCGTTAATATCAAGTGGCAAAAATTTAAACACTCTACACCTACTAACAATAGCGGGCGTCATACTGATATGTGGATTTTCGGTGGTAGAACCTATAAAGGTAATATACCCTTTTTCCACCGCCTCTAACACACAATCGCTTTGCGCCTTGTTCCATCGATGACATTCATCTAATATCAATATTGTAGATTTGCCATACAATTCAAACTTAGTCTTGGCTTCTTCAATAATCTTTTTAGCATCACTAACTCCCGATGATACCGCATTAAGTTTGCGATAATCTTCGTGCATAGCATTGGCAATAATATACGCAAGCGTAGTTTTACCCACCCCAGGCGGACCATAAAAAATACAACTACCCAATCTATTAATCCTAATTGCACGCCTAAGCAGTGTGTTTTCGCCAACAATATGCTTTTGCCCAACAAACTCATCAATGGTTTTAGGACGCATACGCTCCGCTAAGGGTGCATTGTTCTTGTTAATGTCAAATATATTCATAGTTGTATTATATCATACTTTATTAAAATATTAAATAGTTTTTACAAACTTTTTTAATCTTCCAGCCCAGCCAAATAATCAGTAGTCACTCCAAAATACTTTGCAATTATTATTACGGCATCAAAGTTTGGAACTCTCTTTTTACTTTCCCAAAGCCCAATAGCCGCAGCAGTAAACACGCCTAACTCTTTAGCAAGGTCTTTTTTAGTTAGGTTATGTTCATTTCTTAAATCCTTTAAGCGTTCTGCAAACTTTGACATATCTAATCTCTAGAAAATAATACAACATTTGTTTTTCAAATACTTTACAGTAAACATTTGTTTAGTATACAATTAATAAACAATTGTTTATTAGGAGTTGTAAAATGAAAAATATGTATCAATTTAATATTGAATTAATTAGTATGTATATTAAAGATAATAATTTATCTAAAAAAGAATTTTGTAAAAAATGTAATGTTAGTATGTATGCATTAAACAAAATTTATTCTGGAGATTTACATATAAGTGTTAAAACATGGATTAAAATAGCCGACTTTTTAAAAGTGGATATTTTTGAAGTGCTAAAGCGAATATATTTTTAAATAATTAAAGCAATTGCCCTTTATTTCTAATTTTTGTAATAAAATTTAAAATTATTTGACAAAATAATGGTATATTTAATATACTTTTAGTATCTAAAAGTTTTAAAAGGGGTTTTTATGAAAAAAATTAAAATTGGTATTAATGGTTTTGGTCGCATTGGCAGACTTATAATGCGTGCCAGCTTAGAGCGTGATGATATTGAAGTGGTTGGTATCAACGACCCATTTATCACACCTGAATACGCTTGCTATTTGTTTAAATACGACACCGTACACGGCATCTCTAAACACGATATGACCGAAGATGGCGAATATGTAAATGTTGGTGGTATGCATATCAAGTTCTTTGCCGAATACGAACCTGAAAACATTGACTGGAAAGGTTGCGGTGCTGAATATATTGTGGAAGCAACTGGTAAATTCACCAAATATGCTGAAGCAAAGCGCCACTTAACCGCTGGTGCTAAAAAGGTTATTGTTAGTGCACCTGCTAAGGAAACTCCAATGTTTGTTCATGGTGTTAACGACAACGAATATATGCCAACTATGGATGTTGTAAGTAGCGGAAGTTGCACTACCAACTGCTTTGCTCCACTTGTTAAAATTATTGATGAAGCCTTTGGCATTGAAGAAGGTTTGATGAGCACAATCCACTCTACTACCGCTACGCAATTAACGGTTGACGGCGTATCTAAAAAAGATTGGCGTGGTGGTCGTGCTTCTAGCGCAAATATTATTCCAAGTTCTACTGGTGCTGCCAAGGCAGTTGATCAACTTATCCCACACCTTAAAGGTAAACTTACTGGTATGAGTTTCCGTGTGCCTACAATCAATGTGAGCGTAGTTGACTTTACTGTAAAATTAAAGAAAAAAACAACCTACGAAGACATCTGTGCCGAAATCAAGCGCCGTGCTTTAACCGATATGAAAGGCATAGTTGATGTATGCAACCAACCACTTGTTAGTAGTGACTTTATTGGCAATTATCATACTTGTATATTTGATGAAAACGCAGGTATTATGATTAGCCCTAAATTTGTAAAATTAGTGGCTTGGTACGACAATGAATATGGTTATAGTTGCAAACTTCTTGATGTAATTGCCACGATGTATGCAAAAGATAGTGCAAAAACTGGCAAAACTGCTTCTAAAAAGGCTGAAAAAGCAACCGCTATACAAGAAAAACCAACTAAAAGTGCAAAAAAAGAAAAGGCACCTAAAACTGTAAAAGAAAAACCAGCAAAATCAGCCAAAAAGGCTGAAAGCAAACCTGAAAAGAACACTAAAAAAACTGTTCTTCAAAAGTTAGTTAAAAAGCCAAAGGCTAGCAAAAAATAAACATAAAGCATTAATTAATAGTTAAATTTAAGCACAAAAAATGAGATAACAATTATCTCATTTTTTATTATTCAATTTATTTTCTGTACCTTTTATCGAACACGCCTACCACTATCATAATAATTAAGTTGATTATAGTCACCAATAGTAGCGCCACTACTAAAAAATACACCCAAAATGGCAAACTCAAAAATCTTTCTAGCACCACATAACATATCAAAATCAAGCAAAACGCAATTGGATTATACAAACAATTTTTGTTAAACTTTGTCTTATCATAATATGAGTTTTGTGCTTGTTCATCAATTTGTATTGTGGTTGCGTCGGGTATGGTAAATATGTGGTTTTTAAAACTAGTTTCAACCAACACTTCCACCACATCTTTACTAAAATATTGCAATTTGGTGCTGGCGTATTCATCTTTTACGCCAAATATAAGATGTGTGATTTTTTGATAAAACCATAATTTAACTTTTCCCCACCAAGACAACTTCTTTTTAATATAAATTGTTTCGGGCTTTAATTGCAAATTTTCCCTTAGGTTGTTCACGATTTGACTATTAAGTTCGGCACTAGCAAAATACACCAATGTCGCCGTTGGCTTATATTCTGGTGATTTAAAGTACTTATCAATGCTTTCATTTACATTGTTGCTATACATTGACACAATTCGGTCCATCACATACTTGTTTTTAACCAACTTAACAGCGCATTTTGAGTTTACAAAAAATTTAATTTCCGTCCCCAACACTTCCAGCAATGATATTTTTTGTTCAATATCTTTTTCGCTATCAACTACAAACAATATCTCCATTTTATACCCTACACAACATAATTATTGTTAATTAATTGTGTTGCCTTTAAATAATCTTCGTTTGTTTTAAAACTTAATTTAGGTATAACAATAACTGATGTTTTGTCAAAGTACACATATATCAAATCTTGTTTTTCGCTTACTTTTTTAATCGCTTTGTAATCAAAAGTTGCATTATATAATACTTTGTTCCCCAAAGATGTGGTCATTGCCATATCATATTCATTAAACACAATTTGCACTTGTTGTCCATTTAAAATTCGATTAGACTTTACTATCGTCTTGTTGGTATATATCAAACTAATCAAAAGCAATACAAAAATCCCCAAAAAAATTGAGCCCAACACTATGTTGCCCGTAACAAACAATATAACCGCTCCTACAAGTATTATAAACATTGCAATTTCGCTAAATAAATTAATGTTTTTAACCGAATTTTTGCTAATTTTATCTAACAAACTGTTAGTATAATTATATTTACATTCAATCATATATCCCCCCTTAAATTTGCCAAAGTTACTTTAAAATGCTTAATCAAAATCATCAAGTTAAACATTTAATATTTCACTATATTTTTATTTTACCATTCAAGCCTATAAAATGCAACTAAATTAAACTAAAAAAATA
The DNA here is from genome assembly GCA_017473285.1 of Clostridia bacterium. Classification (GTDB taxonomy): domain Bacteria; phylum Bacillota; class Clostridia; order Christensenellales; family UBA1242; genus Onthoplasma. The sequence continues at coordinate 1,719 of JAFULP010000058.1, read as the reverse complement.
CATATTGACAAATGCCAATATGTATTTAATGTATTATCTCTTACTAAATTGTGGAGCCTTACGAGCCTTCTTCAAACCGTATTTCTTACGTTCCTTCTTTCTAGAGTCACGAGTAACAAATCCAGCCTTCTTAAGTTCAGTTCTAAGTTCTGGCTTAAATTCGATTAAAGCCTTAGTGATACCATGTCTTAAAGCACCTGCTTGACCAGCAATACCACCACCATAGATATTAGCCTTAATGTCAACAGTGTTTTCAAGTTCGGTTAATACCAATGCTTGTTTAGCAACGCCAACTAATGATTCAAGGATAAAGTATTCCTTAATATCCTTGCCATTAACTTCGATTTTACCAGTACCAACAGTTAATCTTACACGAGCAACTGAAGTCTTACGCTTACCAGTTCCCAAATATTCCTTAACTGCAGTCTTTGTTGCTTTCTTAGTAGTCTTTTTAGCAGGAGCAGCCTTAACTTCAGCAGTTTCAGTTGCTTTCTTAGTTGTTCTCTTAGCAACAGTTTTCTTTTCAGCAGTTTCAGTTGTTTCAGCCTTTTTAGCACGAGTGCGCTTTGGCTTTTCAACTACTTCTTCCATAACTTCAACTTTTTCTTCAGCCATTAGTTATTACCTCCATTAATTTTCCATTCAGTTGGTTGTTGAGCGCTCATATTGTGGTCACCCTTAAAGATGTGACAATGAGTTAACATTGTGCGACCCAAACTATTCTTAGGCAACATACCCTTAACAGCACGCATTAATGCAACATCAGATTGTTCTTCCATCATCTTGCTGTATTGAGTTAACTTCAAACCGCTAGCATAACCAGAATATCTTTTAAAATACTTTTGTTCCAACTTCTTACCAGTTAAAACCAACTTGTCGCTATTGATAACAATAACATAATCGCCACAATCAACGTGTGGTGTAAATGTAGCCTTGTGCTTGCCACGAAGTAACTTTGCAACTTCCGCTGCGCATCTACCTAAAGCAAGTCCAGAAGCATCTATAACATACCACTTCTTGTCGGCAGTGGCAGGTTTAGCCATATATGTGTTCATTTAAATTTTCCTCCAAATATTTTACTATCCCCTTGCACCTAGGGCTAGTGTGGATTAGCGGTGCAATCTTCTAGTACTAACCAATTATACTAAAGTAAAACACAATTGTCAATAGTTTTTTTAAAGTTTTTTATCAATATTTACAATTTAACCACCATAAGCAAATTATTTGCGTGTTAATATCTATCAAAGAAAATATTAAGTTGCTTCGCTTGTTAAATGAAGGCGCTACCGTCTTCGTGTTTTTATATTTTAATTTAATATTTAACGCCATATAAATACAACGCCTTTGCTGGTGCGGTAAATTTTTTATCCAGCCCACCAAAAGCATAGTCTTTAAACTGGTTATAACTTATTTTACCCTTACCAAGTTCAATAAGTAGTCCTACAATATTGCGCACCATTTTGTACAAAAAACCGTTACCAGTTATATAAAAATGTAGTTCTTCGCCTACTTTTTTCCACTTAATATCATAAATTGTCCTTACAGTTGATTGCACATCACTTCCGCTTGCACAAAAATTTTTAAAGTCGTGTTCGCCTATAAGCAACTCACTGGCTTGTTTCATATATTCAAAGTTAATACTGGTTGGCAAACGCAAAAAGTTGTCGTATAACGGCAAATCAATATCACTTACATACATTTAATATAAATATGTTTTTC
>JAFULP010000057.1 GCA_017473285.1 Clostridia bacterium | reverse complement strand
TGCATCAGGATTGTTTTCTTCATAGTCCTTAATCGACTTCATTAGTGATGTTACATTTATATATCTATCCAGTTCGGTTTCGTCCTTTTGATTAAAACTTTGAAGTATTTTGGCTTCGTCTACAATATACGTGATAAGATCATATAGTCCGCCATTTTGGGCTTGGTTATCAATGCCTTGTAGCAATTGCTTTAATGGTTGTAATTTAGTGCGTAGTGCTGGCTTTAAATCTTCCGTGTCGCAATTATAAATAATGTCCTTAATTGAGCATTTGCGTGCATCGGCAAGCATCTTTAGTTGATTTATGCTTGTGTCGCCAATTCCACGCTTTGGAAAGTTAATAAGCCTACTAAAACTGGTGCTGTCGTTTGGATTGGTGATGGCAATCAAATACGACAAAGTGCTTTTAATCTCGGCACGCTCGTAAAACTTTACGCCATTATATATCTTGTGTGGGATATTGTATGCCAACAACTTTTCTTCAAAAGGTCGTGTCAAAGCATTTAGTCTAAGCAATATTGCCATATTGTTTAAGTCCACGCCCAATGCTCGTTGTTGAATGATATGGCGCACCACATAGTCCGCTTCGTCTTGCTCGTCCCTTGCACAATAATAACTCACATCACTACCTTGGTCGTTGCTGGTGTACAACTTTTTGCTTAGGCGGTTTTTGTTGTTTTCAATTAATTTGTTGGCCTTATCAAGTATTGCTTTGGTGCTACGATAGTTTTGCTCCAATTTGAATACTTTTACATTTTTAAAATCCTTTGAAAATTGGAAAATATTGCCCACATTAGCACCACGCCAACTATATATTGATTGGTCTTCATCACCCACTATAAACACATTTTTGTGCTTATCGGCAAGTATCTTTACAATTTCGTATTGAAGTTTGTTAGTGTCTTGAAATTCGTCAATATGGATATATAAAAATCGCTCTTGCAAGCTTTCACGAACTTGTTCGTTGCTGGCAATAAGTTTATAAAAGTTTATAAGCAAGTCATCAAAGTCCATAGCATTGTTTTTCTTTAACTCTTGTTGATATGTCAAATATCCACGCCTAATTATATCAATGCCCTTGCTATGCTTATTGATTTCACAATACTCGTCAATATGGATATTATCATTTTTAATTACGCTAATAGCGTGCTTAATTTTGCCCTTAGTGTCGTCATCGCTAATGCCTAGGTCGCTAAATACTTGCTTATACACTTTAGTTTGGTCACTATCGGTGTATATGCTAAAGTTGGGCTGATAATCGGTTAGCATTGATTGATATTTTCTCAACATCCTTACGCAAAAACTATGAAAGGTTGCCACCAAAACATTGCTTGCATCTTCACGGATTTTGCACACACGCTCTTTCATTTCATTAGTAGCCTTATTGGTAAATGTAATCGCCAATATCCTATAAGGGTCAATATTAAGTTCGGTAAGCAAATACGCAATGCGATATGTAAGCACCCTGGTTTTGCCACTGCCTGCGCCCGCCGACACAAGCACTGGGCCTTCGGTGTTAAGCACCGCTTTAAGTTGTTCTTCGTTAAGTAAACTTGAATAATCCATAATATCTCCAATCGATTAAAAGTATATCATAAAATTAAATTTTATACAAACAAAAAAGAAGTCGTTTGGACTTCTTTTTGCTAATTATTCTACAACTGGCGCTGTAGGGATTGTATTGGTTGTGTTATATGCAAAATTAACGCTATTTACAGTTGCAAGTTTATTGTTGCTATATGTTATTGTTGTGGTACCTACTGCAAGAGTGTATAAATTTGCATTTTTGGTTAATGTGCCAGTATAAGTTGTAAGGCTTTGGAATGTTTGGATTCCTGCAATATCAATATAATTTACTGAAGCGTCTATCATTACGGCTAGCTCGTCAGCAAGCAGTTCATTTAATGCATCAAAATCTTCAAGAGTGCCTGCTCCCGATTCAATGTCTCCATCTTGATAATCAATTGTCATAATTCCGTCATCAACCGTTCCGTTATACCAAATTTCATATACAGTATCCACGGTTGTGTCTGGATTTACTAATTCCCATTTATAGTACACATCAATTATAGAGTTATCTTCCCTATAATACATAGTGTGCTTTACTTGACCACTTTGACCCATATAAGTAATATCTTGGCTCATTGTGGCATCAAAACTTAACACGCCATCCTTTGCAACCAAACTATTTTGCATTACCTTGTACAAACGCTCACTTATAAATGTAGCATTAGTAAGTTCGCTAACCACTTCCACTTCATAGTCTAGTTTAATACCTTCAAATTCAAAATAGATTTTGTACTTGCCTACTTGGTCTTTGTTGTACTCACTGGTGTCAATAGTCATTTTTGATGTTACATCTTCAGTTGTATCATCTGATTTTGTGGCTGTGCCCTTAATTTGGTCATCATGCCATTCTTCCCCTAATAATAGTTGTAAATTTGGAGTGTATTGCACTTGGAAATTTTTGTATTTGTCCTTAAACAAATTACATCCCGTTAGCGCAACAGCCAACATAATCATACATACTATTACAGGGATAAATTTAAATTTTTTCATATTTCTCCCCCTTGTAATATTTTTATTATATGTCAATATATATTTCTTAAATCTATATCTTAGTAAACTAAGACATGTATTGGCTAGCACACAAAGTTTAGTAAACTAAGATAAGTATGAATTATTTTGCATATAACTTAAAAGTTTTGCGACAGGAAAGTGCTTTAAGTCAACCACAATTAGCAAAAGAATTAAATGTAAGTAAGGGTATGATTTCGTTTTGGGAGAACGAAAAATATGAGCCTACTGCTTCCAACATAATTGCTGTGGCAAAGTTTTTTAATATATCGATTGATGAATTATTGCTTGTTAAGTTAATATAATAAAATTCCAGAACCTAATCTGGGATTTTTTAATTTAAGCACAAAAAAAGATGCAACCCATTTAATTGCATCTTTTTAAATATTAATACTTACTTTTCTTCATAGCACGCTTTCTTGCTGCTTCGCTTTTCTTTTTCTTTCTAACGCTAGGCTTTTCGTATTGTTCCTTCTTTCTCAAGTCGCCAATAATGCCGTCCTTTTGGCATTTACGCTTAAAACGCTTTAAAGCACTTTCAACAGATTCGTTTTCGCCAACTCTTACTGTACTCACTATTTTCACCACCTTTGGTCATATAAATTCCTTTTTATTTTACACGCACAACTTCATTTTGTCAACACTTTTTTCAATTTTTTTTAATTTTTAATCCAAAACATATTTAAAACAACAAAAAATTAGCCAAACGGCTAACTTTTGTGTTACATATTTTTAAGTTTTTCGCCACCAATAATATGAATATGTAGATGTTGAACGGTTTGCCCGCCATCTTCGCCTTGATTTATAACCAATCTATATCCATTTTCTAACCCTAAACTATCACCCAATTCGCCAATCTTGTGCAAAATTTTGCCCAGTACTTGTGCCCCATGTTCGGTTTGCATTTCCAAACTTGGATAATGCTCGTTAGGTATTGCAATCAAGTGAATTTTAGCCACTGGATTAATGTCCTTGATGATTATAAAATCATCATCTTCATATACTTTAGTGCTAGGTAGTTCGCCTACCTTGATTTTACAAAAAATACAATCTTCCATACTCTCTCCTATAAATTCTAATTTATTATATCACAAAACTAATCTTATTACAAACAAATTTAAATCTTTTATAATCTAAATCAATCTTGCTTTCATACCATCTTTAAACACACTCTCCGCCACCACTTCATATATTCCGCTAGGCAATTGTTTATCAATATATGTGTATATATAGTTTTCTGTATAGCCTACGCTATATCCATCTTTTACTTCTTCTACCAACACTTTATGCGTCTTGCCTATATTTTCGGCTAAGAATTGATTATAAAACTTATCGCTAAGATTCTTTAAGTCGCTTTCTCGTTGCTTAACCACATCGCTTGGCACATCTCCAGTTAACTTTTCCGCAACTGTACCTTTACGCACACTATAAGGGAATATATGCATAAATGAAAATGGTATTTTGTTTAAGTTTTGTACCGTTTCATTAAATTCTTCTTCTGTTTCGCCCTTAAAACCTACAATAATATCGGTTGAAATACAAGCGGTTGGGAATATTGCTTTTACATTATTGCATACATCTATATATTGCTGGATTGTATACTTTCGGTTCATACGCTTAAGTGTTGCATTGCTCGCCGACTGCATACTAATATGGAAAAATGGACAAAAGTTTTCACACTTAGATAGTCGCACTAAAAAATCTTGAGTCAACACCCCGCAATGAATAGATGATATTCTAAATCTTTTGCCAAGTTTATTAACTTCTTCCAGTAAGGTTATAAGTGCCTTTTCGCCATTTATACGATAGTCACCTACATCAATACCCGTTATTACAATTTCCAATGCGGTGCTTAACTTAATTTCATCTAAAATATCTTGCAAATACCTACTTCTGCTACGCCCACGAGTATAAGGTATGATGCAATATGTACAAAAGTTATTACAACCGTCTTGCACCTTAATATATTGCCTTGTAAGTGTGCTTTTGGCATACTGGGTATTGCAATAATCGTTTGGCACATCAAGTAGACCAATATGCTCCAACTGTTCAACAATATTATGTTTGCCGTGCGTACCTATAATTGCCTCAACTTGATTATATTTCCTAAATTGCTCAAGATTGGCTTGGCTAGCACAACCGCATATCAATATCTTGGCATTGGGATTTAATTTGCTAATTTTGGCAATCATTTGCCTAGATTTGCGCTCTGCAATATTGGTAACTGCACAAGTGTTTACTATATAATAATCCGCCACCACCAAGCCTTCATCCACTTGATGCCCCGCCATTTCTAGTTGTGCCATTATGCTTTGGCTTTCGTACTCATTAACCTTGCATCCCAGCGTAATTATGCTAAATTTCATTTGTTCTCCTGTGGTGTGACCACTCCAAATAAGTCAATTCACCAATTCGTATTGTTAACTATAATTATTTTTAAGTGTATATTACATATGCTAACACACTACCTCAATATTATCATAAGCGTAGCGCCTTTATGTCTAAGCAACAGCGTCCGCAATAAGCAAGCTTGTTTGCGTCTTCATACTTTCATAATCGTAGCGTCTTCATTTCATAAGGCTTTAGCCCGCACCCCATTCTCCAAGCCCACTCATCACCGCCGATGTCAGCGCTGTGCAAGCCACTGGCGCACGAAGTATGGTTTTGCCCAAACTAATAGTTTTGGCGTATTTACTTAATTCTTCCGCTTCTAATGTCGAAAACCCGCCTTCACAGCCCACAATCAAAGCAATCTTCTTGCCCTTATAATCTTTCAAATCGGCTATAAACGGATTTGTAGTGTTTTCATATGCAAATAGCACCAAATCAAATTCCTTAAGGCTTTCAATCACTTGCTTAAACTTCATTGATGCAATGTTTACAAAGTCTGCTCGCTCACATTGTTTACATGCTTGAATACTTTTAAGGCACAACTTGGCAATCTTGTCGCTATCAATACTTGCCACACTATATGCGCAATCAAAAACCACTATATTTTTAACATTTAATTGTGTAAGATTGTCGACACTTTCGTTTAATGCATCATTTTTGGTCGTTGCCAAAAACACCGTTACTGGTGTAACATCTGTTGCTTGGTTTGGTTGCTTATTTACCACTTGGCAAGTTACCGTTTTGCCAATTTTTTTGATTTTCAAAGTATAGTCAAACCCGTCCCCGCAAAAGCCTGTAATGGTGTCGCCCACTTTTGCACGACGCACTTTAACTAAGTGCCCCGTTTCAGTTTTGTCCAGTTCTACACTATTATTAATTACTTTTTCAAAATAGTATCTATTGTCCATTATTTGCGACCTTTCAAACTTTGTATTGCTTCATAAGCGTCGTTATTGTATATGTATGAGCCACTAACCAAAATATCTGCGCCCGCTTTTACGCACTTTGCACCTGTATCATCGTTTATTCCGCCATCTACTTCAATCAATATACGGCTATCTGTCTTACGCAACTTTTTAATCTTCTTTAGCGTTTCTTCATTAAATGTTTGACCGCCTTTGCCCGCTTTTACACTTAACACTAATACTAAATCGCAATATTTTATAAAGGGCTCAATACTTTCCACCGCTGTATCAACATCAAGCGCAATACCTGCCATCATGCCTAATTCTTTGATTTGCTTTAACGCTTTAACAAACTTTTTATCATCGTCAAATACTTCATAGTGTATAGTTAAGATATTTGCGCCCGCCTTGGCATATTTGTTAATCACTTTAGTAGGATTTTGCACCATTAAATGCACATCAAAAAGTAGTGTGGAACTCATCTTTAGTTGTTCAAGATATGTATAGTCTACTGTTTGATTTTTAACAAACAATCCGTCCATAACATCCAAATGATACATATCCGCACCAAAATTTTGCATTTTTTTAATATAATCTAATTGGCTTGACATATTTCTACCTGCTGGTAGACTTGATGCACTTACTACAATTTTCGCCATAATTTTCTCCTATCAATATATTTATTTAAAGTAAAACTTAATAATGCTTGTACACTTAATTACTTTAACTCTATTCACTTTTAGTATACCACATAAAAAAATTAATGTCTAGATTTTTAAGTCTAAACATTAAAATTTAATTCATTTAAATAATTATTAATTTTATTTATGTTTATCTTTTTGTTTCTAAACTATTATTTAAATCACTCAATAAGATATTCCCTTGTGATTGAATAATAATTGCTTTTGTTCTTGTTGTATTTATAAAAACGCCTTTATGGTGTATATCAAATATTTCACAATCGGTTTTTAGTTTATAAGTAATTTCAATATCTTCATTAAATTTATATTCGTTGCAATCATAGTTGCCAAAAGATGTTTCACTTTCTGTATAATCTCCATTTAGCATACAATTAAGCAAAGACATTCTATCGCATGAGCCGACATCCATCTCCTTCCTACCATTAAAAGAATTAAATTTTGGAATTTGATTTAAATCAACTATTTTATATTTAACATTTTTAATAGACAATAAATCTTTTAATTTAATATTATTATATGATTTATCTAATGCTTTTTCTAAACAAGCAAAAACATCGGTTTGATTTGTTAAAACTACAAGTCTAACAACCTTGCCATTTTTATAAAATATAATGGCGTTATGTTTATTACCTAATAATATACAATCTGTATTTGAACTAATTTCGCAATTACAATTTAAAACAATTTTATATCTATCATAAGGCATATTATCTTTTTCAATGCCATCAAT
>JAFULP010000001.1 GCA_017473285.1 Clostridia bacterium | reverse complement strand
GTCCACACCATTTTCAATAAGGGTGGTTGACACAAACACATTGGTTTGCTTGTCATATAAACGCTTGATTGCATTTTCAAGAGCGGTCTTTGTCATTTTGCCATGCGCTACATCTACGCTGGCTAGCGGTGTAAGCGTTTGCTTTAGCGTTGATGCAAGGGTATAAATCTTGTCAATATCGTTATACACCACTAGCACTTGTCCACCACGCTCTATCTCGCTATTGATTGCTTGGATAATCACATTGTCTTCATATGGTATTACATAGGTTTTAACTGGCAAACGGTTTTGTGGCGGTGTGTTGATAATACTGATATCCCTTATGGTTAATAATGCCATATTTAATGTTCGTGGAATTGGGGTTGCTGACATTGTGATAACGCCAACATTTGCCTTAATACTTTTTAGTTTTTCTTTTGCTTTTACACCAAATCGCTGTTCTTCATCCAAAATCATTAGCCCCAAATCTTTAAATCCAACACCATCCGCAACCAAACTATGGGTGCCACATATAATGTCAATCTTTCCGTCTTTCAATCGCTTAATAATGTCCGCCTTTTCCTTTGCGGATTTAAATCTATTAAGCATTTCAATACGCACATCAAAATCCTTAAAGCGCTTGCTAAATGTCATATAGTGCTGTAATGACAATATTGTGGTTGGGGCAAGCACCGCCACCTGTTTACCTTCAATCACCGCCCTAAACGCCGCACGCATAGCCACTTCGGTTTTGCCATAACCCACATCACCACAAATCAATCTATCCATTACTTTGCCCGATGTCATATCATTTTTGATATCTTGTATTGCTTGTGCTTGGTCGGGGGTTTCCTCATGTTCAAACGCATTATCAAACTCGGTGCACAAATAATTGTCTTCGCTATATTTATGCCCTTTGCTATTTTGGCGCTTGGAATATAGCACCAATAATTCCTTAGCCATATCTTCAATAGCCGCTTGAGTGCGGGCTTTGTTTTGAGCAAACTCTTTGCCACCAAGCCTGTTTAAATTAACTTGTCCACCGTCGCACATATAAAGCGACAATGAATTGGTGTTTTCGGTAGGCACATACAACACATCTTCATTTTTGTATACAATTTTAAAAAAGTCCTTATCCGCACCCATAACATTTAGGGTTACCACACCTTCACATCGCCCTATACCATGAATATCGTGCACCACATATTCGCCCGCTTTTGGTAAAAATTTAATTTTAACATTCTTTGCATTGTTAAACGCTTTCTTGTGCGCAAAATTGCTACTGCCTATATACCAAACCTTGTCATCTGTAAAACATACATTGTATGGCAACTTATTTTGAGTTAGCACTATTCCGTTGTCCTTTAGGCTGGTTGATGTGCCAACGCCATTTGATGTAAGCAAGTTTTTAATCGAATTAAATGTATATTCGTTGTCCAAACACAATTGAATTTGCCTGTTTCTTACACTTGCAAGTTCAAATTTAATAAGTTCAGTTTTGTATAAATAACTTGATAAATTTTTGGTTGGCAAATCTAATGTGTTTTTGCTTTTAAAGTTGCCCAAACTATCAAATACAATTATATCGTCACTAAAATTCAATTCACTTAACGGATTAAGCATTGCTTTGATTTCGTCGTTTGCAAATAATGCATCTATCATCTTTGATTGCTCAGCACATATTTGCTCCAATTGCGACTTGATGTGTAATGGGTTGCTTAATACAATTTTAGCCTTTGGCATATAACTAAAAATATTGCACAAATCAACACCCAGCACACTTAAATACTCGTTTGATATTTTTTTGTTAATTTCAAAGTTTGACAATAGTTCATATAATTTATTTTCCTTGGTTGTTTCGGCAATATTAGCCAACTTTTTGATACATTCATTGGTTTTACTTTCATCCAAAATTACATCTTTCATTGGACAAATTTGAATATGCTCCAACTTTGATATTGTGGATAAATTAATGTGGTCAAAATATATTATATTTTCAATCAAGTCATCAAACAAATTTATTCGTATTGGATATGCATGATTTGGTGCAAAAATGTCAATCACTTCCCCACGAATAGCAAATTCGCCAACTTGTTGCACGGTTTCAACACGGTTATATCCACACTTAATTAAATTGGCAATCAACTGTTGCAAGTTGATAGTTTTATCAACACCAAAATCCAAAATATTTTGTTTAAACACGCTGGCATCACCCAGTTTAAGATTGATTGCTTGCGGGGTAATTACCACAATATCTAGTGTATTGTTCACCATATTGTACAATATATTCAGTATATTTATATTGCTATCTTGGCTTTGATATTTGCTAATAATATATGGATTGTCCACACTATCGATAAGTGCGCTACGCTTGTTTAGTGCAAGCAATTGTTGATGCGCTTTATATGCCGTTTCGCTATCACCAACAACGAAAAAAATAGGCGAACTTAACTGTGAAATTAAAAATGCTTGTTCGCCAATTTTTGTACCCGTTACACACAAATTTTTTAATTTTGATGCTTGTAAAAATTTATCAACACTATTCATACAATTCCTTATCAAGTTGACCTTATAATTTACTTTAATACAAATTCGTTAATTTTTGCTATCGCTTCAACAAACGCCTTGTCAAGAACTTCCCTACTCATTGCATCAATATTTGATAATACATAATCCTTTAAATCAATATTTTCAGGTCTTCCTATGCCTATTCGCAATCTTGGCGTTTCGCCTACCTTGGCAATAATGTCACGCATACCATTGTGAGTGCCAGCGCTACCCTTTTCACGATAACGCACCGTGCCTTTAGGCAAATCGATATCGTCCACCACAATTAAAATATCTTCGTTAGATACTTTAAAATATTTTTTAAGTTCTAACACACTATCCCCGCTTAAATTCATATATGTTACAGGTTTTGCCAAAACAAAATCTGGCGTTTTAACAATTTTTGCCTTACACTTGTTTTTGTTAATCTCCAATTTATTAATTTTAGCAAACTTATCAACCACCATAAAACCAATGTTATGATATGTTTTTGCATATATCCCATCAGGATTGCCCAATCCTACAATTATCTTCATATATATCTCCTATCATCTATCTAAAACACATTTTAACATATATTTTAAAAAAAATAAATAGTTATTTCAAATTTACCTATCATTTTGTAAAATTTTACATTAACTATTTATAATTTTGATTTATAAAATTACTTTCTACCAGCCTTATTTACTTGCTTAATGGTGTTTGTTGCTATCTCGCCAACATCAATATCCTTAGTTACAACGCTATTTGCCTCAACTGTGGCATTGTCACTAATTATAACTGGTTTAATAATTGTAGCATTAACTCCAACCATTACATTATCGCCAATGCTTATTTCGTTTTCGTTGGGCTCACAGCACACTCCACTATGTATTATCGTGTTGTTGCCTATTTCGGTATTAGTTATGCTACACAGCGAATAAATATTTACTTTGTTGCCAACACTCGAATTACTGACACAACTAAAGTTGCCAACTACGCAATTTGAGCCCAGTTGGCTATTTGATAAATTGCAAAATGGCTTAATCACGCAATTATTGCCAACTTCGCAATCACTAATCATACTAGAAAAAATTTTGCAATCATTGCCAATCACACTGTTTGAAAGTTCGACGTTTGAGTGAAGTTCGGTGTTTGCCCCTATGCAACTTTGCCCATAAACCTTTACCCCAAAATACAACTTTACCCCATCATTTATTTGGGCTTGGTTTGAAATAAAAATATTGTATTGCAATAATTCTTGCTTGTTTAGTTTAGATGAATATGTAATAAATTCCATATATGTATATATGTGCAAAAATTTAAAATTTTAACCAATAAATTTATTTTGTTATTTATTTGCCAATAAATGAATAATTTAGTATAATGTTTTTATGAAAAAACGAAATTTAACCATATTTGATGCTGGCATCGCTTTCGTGTTGGCGTTTGTTCTTGCTCAATTCACTTCGGCAATTGGGGTGTCAATTACAAAGTTTATTATGCAAGCAATAGGTAAAACCAATGAACAAATAAGCATATTCTTTGATACCGCTTGGGGATATTTGCTTCAAGCATTGTTTATGAATATTGCCTTTGTGCTTGTGTTTATTTGGTATCGTAGGCATATCAATAAGCATGAATTGCTTGCCAAGCCAAACTCAAATACTGCCAAATATATACTAAAGGCGGTAATTATAGGCGTGGTTAGTATGTTCTTACTATCGGGGGTTTTAAATTATTTCCAATCGTTGGTGGACAAACTTGGATTTACATCCAGTTCGCTCCCTTATCAATTAAATTCGCCTAAAAATTATATTATTTCATTAATATCGTTGGCGGTAATTCCTGCTGTGTGTGAAGAACTTATATTCCGTGGAGTGCTGGTAAACGCCTTAAAAGGTAAAGGTTACACATTTGCAATAATATTTAGCTCAATAATGTTTTCAATATTCCACTTTTCGCCATCACAACTTATTTACCCTATATGTTTTGGGCTAATTCTAAGTATTGTGTACTTGCGCACAAACAATATTTTTGTACCAATGTTGTTACACTTTATAAATAATGCATTGTCGCTAAGCATACAATATTTTAGTAATGGTTCAGCAGAGGCCTTTACACATTCGGCGTCAATGCTAATATATGCAATAATTACTTTACTAATTTGGGTTGTTATTATGGTGTATATGTTTAAGGACTTTAAAGCCCACACATCAAGCCAAGCATCCAATTCAAACAATGATACTCAATCAACAAACTCGCAATTAAGTAGCGAAACTTCAACTGACGCAAGCAGCGCTCAAAATACTGTCACTACTAGAAATCAAAAACTTAACAATTGGGTGTTCTATGGTTCTTTAGCCATAATGATATGTGTATACATATTGTTATTATCGGTGTAATAAATTAATTTTAGGGAATATATTTTAAAGATATGCAAAACAAAAAAATATTTTATATTAACTTAATATATTATATCTGTTTGCTAAGCGTAGCATTAATTTTTGTATTGGGTTATTTTGACATAATTGACAACTCGTATCTATCCACATTTTTAATTCAAGGTGTGGTAATGCTGGCAATGCCTATAATTTTATATTCGCTATTTGTAACTAAAAATGTAAAACAAACTTTTAACCATTTTGGCTTTAAAAAGATTTCGTTTACTGTGTTGTTATGCTCAATCGGCTTGGGGTTTGTACTATTTTTTATCAATAATTATGTTGCCGATATATTTTACACAATCCTTGCAATATTTGGTTACGACAACTCGGTCAATGTTGCTCTAAGCGTAAATACTAATATTGGTATTGAATTTTTACTCACCGCAATTGTGCCCGGCATTTGCGAAGAAGTATTACATCGTGGAATGTTTATGCGTGGAAGTAGCAAACAAGGCTACACCCGATATGGGCTACTGTTTTCGTCAATATTATTTGGTTTAATGCACCTTAACATTCAACAATTCTTTTATGCTATGATACTGGGTGCTTTAATGGGCGTTGTGGTAATTGTAGCCGACAGCATTTACCCCGCTATGATTATTCATTTTATGAACAACGCCCTAAGCATATATTTTAGTTATGGGCTTGACTATGGTTGGCCTTTTACCGAACTTAAAGCCACCATTGAAAGTGCGATATTTTCAACCAACCTAATCTTGTGCATTGCTATAATATCTGGTTTAATATTCCTATTGCTGATATTGTACAAAATGCTGGTGCGAGCAATTGCTCGTGATAAGCACAAAAAGATGGCTCTTAAACTTGCAAAAGATTTAAAAATGGATGATATGAGTTATATTGAGATGCAAGCCAAACTTGATGAAATTGGCACAGTGCTTGAAAAAACATCCCCACAAAATGTTCTTTCAATTAAAAACACTGCTAAACCGCTTAAGTTTGTAGACAAAATTTTCCTATATTCTAGTATCGTGCTTGGCGCTTTAATTACAATTTGCTCGTTTATTTGGGGGATTTTATAAGCATTTTATAATCCATATATTTAAGATTTAAAAATAGCGATTGATATATCGCTATTTTTTATCACTCACTGCCTAACTATAACTTTTGATAACATTAATAAATTTTATCTTTTAAACATACTAAACAGTTTTGCAATTCTTGGTTGATTAGCCTTCTTTGTTTGCTGAATATTTATTTGATTTTGATACTTGATTGCTTGATTAAGTGCAACTAGTGGCACATCTTTGTTTTGCTCAAATATTTCTGGCAAATTTTCTTCGCCTATTGGATGCTCAAGATTTACATCTCCCACTTCAATGGTATATGACGGAATGGTTAGCACACGGATGCACCAATCCTTATACCCGCCAGAACTGTTTTCGGTAAATATAAGTGGATAGCCTGTGGTTGCCGATAATTGCTCGCCTATTGCCTTATCCCGTGCCAAATCTTGCTCGCTTTGACCCGGGAAACCATAGTATATCACTTCACCTTTTGAGTGATATGATATGGTTAAACTTGGACGCACTTGGCGTGTAAAGTTAATCAAACTAATGACTTCACGCTCACTGTTAGGATAAAATCCTATAAAATTTTCAGTATTAGGGCATCGCACATTTTGCCCACCCGTTCCCCAGTCGGCATCAAAGTTGGTGTTTAAATCCACCAAATTAATATTTGCCTTGTACTGACTAAAATCAAATCCACCATTTGCAAGCACCAAATATTGCTTGGTAATATCGCAAGGCGCGGTGTCAATGCCGTCCAGCACAATTTCAGCCCCGTCGGGATTGGTTAAAAATACAAAATATATTCCGCCATTTTTTACTAAATCTAGTGCATTTAAATATCGTGCCTGCTCTATCATTAGCAATGTTGAAATATATTCCCTAGCATGTATTCCGCCCTGAATTAATATTTGAATCCCGTCATAACTACCCACATGAGTTGCCAATATATTTTTCCCCAACACACTTTTACCCGCATTAAACAATTCCAACCCTTCATCTTGCAAATCAACAATACGCTGAACCAATTCTTGATAAGTCATATTCACTCCTGTTGATATATATTCATCAAGTTTAGTTTTAGTGAACATCCCTACCTATTTTGAGTAAATATTTTAATCAATTTGTTTAAAACTGTTAAAATTTAAATAAATATGTGCTATAATCTTAGCGGAGTTAATTATGAATTTTATGGAAGAAGCCATTAAGTTGGCACAAAAAGCATATCTTAAAGGTGAAGTGCCTATCGGGGCAGCGATTGTTAAAAATGGTAAAATTATTGCCAAGGCATACAATAATCGTGAACGCACAAAACAAGCCATCAATCACGCTGAAATTATTGCAATCAAAAAAGCGTGTAAAAAACTAAAAAGTTGGCGCTTAAATGATTGTGATATGTATGTAACATTAGAACCTTGCGCCATGTGTGCTGGCGCAATATTAAATGCAAGGCTTAAAAGTGTGCATATTGCTTGCTTGGATGATAGTCATGGTGCAGTTGTTAGCAAATACCAATTGCTTACCGACGGCACACTCAACCACAAAACCGAAATTATTGTTGGCGAAAATGAAGAACAGTCTAAACAGTTAATTCAATCGTTTTTTAAAAATTTAAGAAAAATAAAAAACAATATTAAAAATTAATTATTAAAATAAATAAACCGCTTAAATTAAGTGGTTTATTTTAAATTTAATTATTTTTATATTTATTTTTAATAATTATTTTAATATATTTTATTTAAATATTTATTTAATTTAATAATACAACATTTTAAATATATTTAATTGTTTTATTCACTATTAATTAATAAATTAATTTCATCCTTATCAAACAATTTGGCAACATACACACCCACTAGATAAATAATTACCGTAAATATTGAGCCTAATATAAACACCCACATTAAATTAATTAATTTAAATACTGTAAGTAGTCCAAACACTACCACACTAAGCGCAAATTGTTTGGTTAAATATTTAACATCAATCATGTATCCCGAATATCTTTCTACCGCATATAAGTTTAACACCCCAGCAACAACAAAACCCGAAGCGCAAGCAATTGAATAAGCATACACACCCAATCCGCTAGGTATAAACATTAATTCTATCACCAACTTGCAAAGAACTCCAATCCCCAAGTTAATGATAGGTAAAGATTTTTTGTTTAAATTTTGAAGCACAACCGCACTTAACTGATTTATACTTGAAAACACCACACTCACACTTGAAATAATCAATAAATTTTTAGCAACATATTGCCCATTAACCCCATAGCCGTTTATCCCCGAGCCATATAATAAATTAATTATATTTGATGCATTAACAGCAAAAAACACCGCACAAGGCAAAGCCACAAACAATATTAATTTAAACGCCAAATTGGTTTTTTGATTAAATTTATTAATATTTTTGCTTGCAAAGTCAGTGCTAAGTGTAGGCATTAACACACTTGCCAAAGCAAATGAAAATATGCTAGGAATAGATACAATTGCGCCCACAACCCCCGATTGCAAACCGTACAACAATGTGGAGGTTTGTGCTGGAAAACGCAAATTTAGCAATTTAACCACCAAAAAACTATCAACAAAATTTGCAAACGGAATAATTAATCCATACAACATTATGGGATAGGAATATTTAAGAATTTTTTTGCCATCATTGACATATTTTAAAGAATACTTGAATTTAAATTTATTTTTAGCAAAATATTTTAGGAAGATAAACGACGCAATATCGCCAATAAGTGTACCAAGCACCGCTCCAATTAATGCTCCAAGCAAATAAAATTTGCTTAATGTTAGCATTAACACTAACCCAAACACAACTCTAATTAATTGTTCAAAAATTCCAGCAAGAGCCGAAACCCTAAAATCACGAACACCTTGATAATATCCACGCAGAATAGCACTTCCCGCCGAAAAAACCAACGATGGCGCTAAAATAATATAGCATAAATACACATTGCCTTCGCCTTGCAATAGCGCCAGACCTTTACTTCCCAATATTAACCCAATTGCCAAAATCCCACTCACGCTAAACAATATAGCAATAGCGCCATACAAAATTTTTTGTTGAGATTTTCCCGACTGTTTGCTTGCAATCAATTTACTTATCGCCAAAGGTATTCCGCTAGAAATAAGCACCACCAAGAAAGAATATGCCGAAAATACCATTTGATACAATCCAATATTTGTACCAAGTATTCGTGTTAAAACAATTCGATACACACCACCCAAAACTTTGGCAACAATCGAACAAATCAAAACCCACGACAAACTTTTTACCATACTTGTTTTCATACAATTACTTTTTGCAAAAAAGTTTAAAATTATGTTTTTTACTAGTCAAAATTTAAATTATTATATATAATAGTTGTATGAACAAAAAATTTAAATTTAAAAAGTTTATATACGCACTAGCCCCTATGGCGGGTGTTACCGATTTTGCATTCCGTGAAATTTGTGCTGATTTTGGCGCAGATATGGTAGTTACCGAAATGATTAGCGCAAAAGCGCTTGAATACAACAACGCCCGCACACAAAAAATGCTAAAAGAAAACTCAAGGTGTTTAAAAGCAGTTCAACTGTTTGGTCATGACCCTAAAGCAGTTGCAAAAGTTGTTAGTAGTGGAATTTTGGATAACTTTGATATAATTGACTTTAATTGTGGTTGCCCCGCAAAAAAAATTGTAGGCAACAACGATGGCAGTGCAATGATGCGCAATATTAATAATACAAGAAAGGTTCTTGAATCATTGCGCAACAATACTAATAAGCCTATTTCAGTAAAATTTAGACTTGGGATTGACAATAATATAAATTATATTGAATTTGCAAAAATGTGCGAAGATGTTGGCGTTGATTTTTTAACATTGCACGCCCGCACTCGTGAGCAAGGTTACAGTGGCGAAGTGGATAAGTCCGCATACAAAAAGTTGATTGAAGCCGTCAATACTCCAGTTATTTGGAGCGGAGATATAACAAACTCAAAAGATGTTAAATACGCAAAAGAAATTGGATGTAGCGGAGTTATGATTGGCCGTGAAGCATTGGGAAATCCTGAAATATTTGCCAAACTTAAACACAAAAAAATAGATTGCGACAAAAAAGAAATAGTACTTAAACATCTAAATAATATGCGCTCTTATTTTGGCTCAGACGATGCAACATTTAGTTATTTTAAAAAGCACTTGTTGTGGTATTTAAAAAATTATCCAAATGCCACCGAATTAAAAAAGCAAGTTTGTTCTTTACTAAACTTGCAAAAAATGTATGATTTTATTGAAAATAATATTTAATTAATTTTAAATATTATTTTTTATTATAATTAAATTTATTTATTAATTTATATAACTCTTATTTATAGGTAAATATCGATTATTTTTAATTATTAAATATTAAATTTTTAATTAATTTTATTATTTAATTGTTAAATATTTGCAATTATTTTATTTAATAATTTATTTTTATTTTACGGTAAAATTTCTGCTAAAAATTTTGCATACGATTTTGCCACTTTTACCGTTCCTTCATCAAAACATTTATCTTCCATAGCAATCACAATTATTCCACCAAGCACATCGCCATCTTTTACAATAGGAACAAACAACTCACAAATTGGTGAAATATTAAATTCTTTTACCACTTGCAACATTTTGCTATCGTCCTGACTTTTGCGCACAACTACATCACGCTTGTATAACAAATCTTGTGCTTCACCATGAAGTTTTTTGTCTATATATTTCTTTTTGTTGGTGCATACTACTTGCTCTAAATCGGTAATTAAAATGTCGTGCTCAATTACTTGTTGCATTGCTGTTATTGCGGTTGGTGCATAATCACGCATACTATTCATAGGCATATATTTGCTTAGCAAAAATTTATCGCCTTCCACTATTCCAATTTGCAACCTGCAACCTTCTTTAATGTCCAACATTTTGCGCATTTCTCTTGGCAAAACAATTCGACCCAACTCGTCCACACGGCGAACAATGCCCTTACCTTCAAATTTCTCTTGCATATCACACTCCTAAATATATTCTTATATATTTAAAATGTATATTAATAAAAATTTTATTCACAAAAACAAAAAACCTTGCCGTACAATCGACAAGATTTTTTTTAAAAGTAAGGAGCACTTCTCGCCTACGCCTCTCCCATTACCACTTGACAAGTTGGCAATGCAATAATTTTTACGAATTGACGAGAGATAGGTCCTGAAATTAGGAAGCATTGACCAAGCGGAGCGGTTACAATACGCTCTTGCTCTTGCTTGTTGATACCACCCGCCGAACTATACAATTGAAGTAAGTCGCTCATATCGTTTGGAGCCATTTGGAAAATCAAACTATATTGGCTGGCGTTGATAATTGCTGCCGAACGGCGTTGAATTTCTTGCGTACCCAAGAAGTCCTTAATATTTTGAGTAATAACAATTTGCATACCTTGATATTTACGAATACGCTTTGCCATTTCCGCCATAAAGTTAAGCGCAACTGGGAAGTCGGGGTCAATAAACATATGTGCTTCATCGACCGCAACTACAACTTGTCGCTTAATATCAAGTCCGTATGTCTTTTTGTATTGCTCATTAAATTTCTTGTTATTAATAATTTCGTTGTTCAAATATTTAAATATTAGCAACATTTGTGCGTTTGCAAGTTGGTTGTTTTTACTTGCA
The DNA here is from genome assembly GCA_017473285.1 of Clostridia bacterium. Taxonomy (GTDB): domain Bacteria; phylum Bacillota; class Clostridia; order Christensenellales; family UBA1242; genus Onthoplasma. The sequence goes on along the minus strand of JAFULP010000001.1, from coordinate 9,544 downwards.
AATAGTGTTTGGAAGTTAAATGTAATCAACACTTCGTCTGTTACGATACTTGTAGGACCGTTCCAAAGGTCTGAGTTACGACCACCCGTTGCAAACTTTTGAATGTATGTTTTTAATATCAAATAGTTGGTTTTTAGATACTGGTCTTTTTCGGTTTTCAATTTCTTTTCAATTAGCGCATACAAATCGTCAAATATTGGATAATCCGTAGCGGTTAGTTTAGTCAAATCCGATTTTTCACTAATGCCCTTAGTATGATATAATTCTACAACTAAGGTGTTCAACAATTCAAACGCATCCGAACTGATACCCGATAGAATAATTTTAAAGAATTGTTCCAAGAATTGTAAGTGGGTAAAGAATGTTTTGTTAGTAAAGCCCGAACTTTCAGCACTTTCTTCCGCTTCTTCGTCTTCAAACTCTTGCGCCTCTTCCATATCTTGTTGCATGTTGTCAAGGTCTTCCAAACTTGCCATAATATGGAAAGGATTTAAGATACCACTCTTATTAGAACCTACATCAATTACTTTGCCGCCAAGATTCTTTGTTAAGGTTTCATATTCTTGTTCTGGGTCAAGAATAAACATCTTGGTTCTGTCGGCTGCAAGGTTGGCAAGAATTGTTTTGGTAGCATAAGATTTACCCGAACCAGACTTACCGATAATCATCATATTAGAGTTGATACGGCCCATTTTAGGGTCACGCCTAAAGAAGTCCGCAAACACTGGATAACCCGAAGTTGTAACACCAATGTAGAACCCTTTAGGGTCTTGCATATAAGCGGCTACAAATGGGAACGCCGAAGCAATAGTGGTTGTTGGCATATTTCTTGCACAAGATTTAATGTTTTGAAGTCTACTGATATTAGAACTTACAAAAGCGTCCACTTGTCGTCCAAACATTTCGTTTACACGATAACCTTCTTGACGCAAAATTGCCTTTAATTCCTTTCTGCGTTCTTCTAATACTGTAAAGTGTATTGACACATCATACAACATTTCATTATTAGATTTTAGTTCGGTCAATAGTATTCTTAAACTGTCCAAGTCGTTTTGTTGCTCGATACGCTTACTTTCGGTATGAGTACGGTCAAGTTTGCTTTCCTTTTCCATAATAACACGGTCAATAGCACGCTCGCCCTTTTCCTTGTCAATAGGTAGCATCTTTAGCACAACTCTTGTGTCTGGCATACTAAACATTTCCGCCGCCCAAGCATTACCCACCGCCGATGGGTAGTTTGAAATACAAAATTGTCTATACGCCTTGCCGTCCATTATCATTCTTGCAGTTTTAAACTCAATTTTCTTAGGCAAAATCCAATTTCGATATTGGCTAGGTGGCAAGTGGTCAGATTCACGCTCCGAGAATATTTCCTTGTAGTTAGATTTTAGGAATACAATCAATTCCTTACCTTCCACGATGTGTGAATTTAGATTGTTTTGCCCAGCCGCCAAGTCATCCACAACGCCCAGCGCAGTTTCTTTAAGGTTTTCTTTGTCTTGCCCAAATATTACAAGGTAGAAGAAGTTTTGTAGTATTGGTTCGGCATTCATAGCGTTTTGTAGGAATGTAACACGCTCTCTAAATATTTCGCCACGAGCCACAATTTCGCCTTCGTTATAATAACCTTGTTCGTAAAGTCTGTTTAATAATTCATACTTTTCGTCATCGTTTTTCAAAAATTCGTCAAATCTTACTGGTCGCCTTGTTTTGATTATCATTGCCGATTGATTTTGAGTTAATCTCCTTAAACCTCTTGCAAATGTGTTAATCATCGAGTCTTGTGCATCTTCTTGCATCAACTCCAGTGCCACTGGTTTTACTTCAATCACCATGCCAAAGTATTCGCCAAGATTAATAAATCTACCAGTATCAATGCTTATAAACGGTGTAATTTCGCTCATATTTCTATATCCACGCATAGGGTCTTTAGCATTGATATACTTTTTTCTAAATGCAGTAAATCTTAGCAACAACCCAATCGAGCCATACAACCTTAACCCTTCATCAATAGGTATAAATAATGATATAGAAATAACACCCCAAGCAATGGCAAACCATAACTTGTAATCACCAAAACCTTTACTTAACAATATCAAACCTAAACCTGCAATACAGAACAAAAACACTATAATATCGCCTAGTGTAATATTCTTAGCAAACTCAATTTTAATACGAGTTTTACCAGGTATATATCTAATCATTATTTACCCCTCTAATTAATTTTATTTCTTTATGCTATCCGCAATCTTTTTGATTTCGGCTGCATTATAGTTCTTTTGATTGTCAAATGAAACATTTTTAAGCCCAATCACAGCATCATTTCGTCTTTCATAGTTCTGAGAAGCAGTGTTTATAGCATTTTTTTCTGTAATATAGTGCGCTCTATCTCTAGCAACATCTATTGCCCCTGTAAAACTTGTTCCAAATACTCCTTGTAAATAATTTTGACCTTCAGCACCAGAATTATATAAGTCTTGAACATCTTGCATTGCTGAAGCAATTTCCTTATCATTGTCTTGTATTTGGTTAGCCAAACGCTTATACGCCCTGTTAGCCGCACCTCTACCTGCTTTGGGAACCACGCTCAGATTGCCCTGCTTCAATTGTTGCCAATCAGCATCCGACAAAGGTCCCACCCCACTTAGCGCCAAGGCATTATCAATTTGAGTTTTATATGCCCTATCTTGATCCTGACCTTTAAATACTACATTAACCGATTTAAATTTGTTCTTTCTGTCATCAAGGTTTTGTTTCATAACTTCTAGAGCTTTGTCTTCCGCTTCAAATAACGGTTTTAGGAAGTCAGCACTTGCTTTAACTTTTTGTTTCTGCTTATCAATTGTATCTTTCCATGCATTATATTCAGCACTTCCTGCGACCATCCCCTCATCAGCAACTCTCTTTGCAAAGGCTGCATCTAAGGCATCTATTTGCTTCTTTATTGCATCAGATTGTTCCTTTATTGCCGTCTGAGCCTTAAACATTGCTTCATTATCTTTGTTATGAAAGGTGAGTGTTGTTGCATACTTTTCATAATACTCTCCGCCTGCTTTCTTTTTACCTTTAATTTCATCCATAACTTTTGCAATGCCTGGGCCAGCGTCTGCCATACCAGAGCCTTGATATGCTCCTAGCACACCGCCCCAAGTTCTACGCAACTTATCGCCAAGTCCCTTACCACCATTCTTATCTAATTGTTTAGCCTTATCTCTACCACCTTTGAAGCCATAGAATGCACCTGCAACTTGGACAGTTCTCTTTTTAAGTTGTTCGCCAACTGTTTTCTTGGTTGCAATACCTTCGGCTAGGGCGTTACCAGTACCAAACCAACCACTTACAGTTTCAATTAATTTTTGCGCACTACTAAAGGCTATGATATATAGGAATAGTTTTAATATTTGATTTGCTAGCCAACTGCGGACATCTCCCGTTCCCCACAGCCTAATATCATTAAAGAATGGTAGCACACTATACAATACATTTAGCACACCAACAGCGCAGTATGCCATCGTGCCGTTTTTTACCATTTCGCCACGCCATGAGCCTAACACTTTACCGCCATCTATTGGGAAGGTAGCCATTACTGCTGGGCTTAGTGCAAAGTATAATGTCATCTTAAACAATCTTGCCACCAAACCCCAACAAATTTTACCAATTGCCCAAATTAGGAATGCTCCGCCAATCCATACCGTAATAAAACTAATTTTATAACCACGATAATAGTTGTTTATTGTAATAAAATTCCATTTATCTTGCCACTCATTTACTAATGTTTGTGCTGTAAATTGGTCATCAATATATGCCGCAATTTCAGCAAAGTCGCTGTCATCAAGTGCAATTACAGAATTTTTTGGATTACTAAAATCTATGCTATAATTGGTTTCCAAATAAGTTTGTATTCCCCATAGATTCCCTTCAGTAATCATCTCGATTAATTGCTCTTCATTTTCTTCTTCTGTATTGCACCTTAGCCTATTAGCATTATATGCCGCTGACATAAACAGCATATCGCTAACCCCACCAGTACTGGTTGCCTTAGTAGCCCCATCAATAGCCTGCAACACCACATTACCTACAATTAAGCACACAACTGTTGCCACTGGCACTAACAAGTACATCAACAATGCCTTAACTGACGAATTGATAATTTTGGATACCGGCTCTTGCTTTTCCGCATACATATTTTTAACAATTGCAAATATTGTAAATATCACTAGCAGTATAAAACTTAATATCAATATCGACAAAAATATTTGCTGAACTAGGTCGCTTTTAATCAAATATAATACTAAATCACCCTCAATGGCTTCACCGTTAGCGTTGGTAACATCACTTGAAATGCCGGCTAATCGTGTAAACAAACTTTCAAACATATCAAGTATTACAAAAAATATATCACAGAATAACCACAATACACTGCCAACCACATCCATAATAGCATTACCTATGCCGTCTATAAAAGTTCCCGCCAACATTGACCCTTTGCCTATAAATTGCAATGCACTTCCCATATAATCCCCTTTTGTACAAAGTTTTAACTCAAGTTTTAAAACAAATATATGCCGAAACTTTGATTAGCCTAATTTTTAAAACTCGATTAATGGTATAAATATATTTATAGTATAAACTTTTTTATATTAATTATCAAGTAAATAATCAACATTTTTTGCCATAAAACCCCATAATTTATAACTTAAACATCAAGTTTAATATCACATCACGCAGATAAAAAGCAAAAAGAAGCGCAAACATTGCACTTCTTTAATTTACTATTTAACTAAAATCCTAGCACTTGAAGATTACCATACGAGCACATTGCTTTACAAGGTTTACAGTGTTCAATAATGGATTGCCTACATTTGTGTTAAAGATATCAAATTGACCTTCAACATTCTCCTTATTATCCAACAACCAATTCTTTAGCGCATAGAACAAACCAATCAATACCGCCACAGCAACAATTGATATTGCAATATTAATAAGTCTTGCCTTGTTTTCATCACGGGCAGATTTATCGTCAGCCTTCATCATCTTGATACCTACAACGATAGCATAAATCATACCAACGCTACAGCCGATAACAAGGATAGGCACTAAAATCTTATCTACAGCGTTAACAATCTTAGTTTGCCAATCAGTTGCCACATCTAATAATTGTAAAAACATATTATTCCCCCCTTTTCGCATTATCTCTTGCGATTATCATACAAATATGATAGCAACATAAAATTAAAAAATCAACTAAATTTTACATATTTTTTAATTTTTTGCCACAATTTTTGCAATTTTAATTTAACTTTAGTTAAAACAAACACAATTAAAAGTCAAATTAAAATAACTATGCCCTAAATAATAAATTTTTAAACATAAAAACTAAAAAGTTGTTTCCCAGAAACAATTTTTTGGCAGTCATGGGTCAAATTTCGACTTTTATCAAGTATAATGGGCGGTATAAAGGAGCCCTTATGAACACATTAATTGATACCCTTAATCAAAAAGTACAAGACCTATTTAACAAAGTTGAATTATTAAAGCAACAATTTGAAGACTATGTGCCCGACCTGGGCGATAACGAAAACCTAACCAGCCTTGTGGCTAGTTTGCAAGATGATGTTGCCAATTTTGAAACACAAATTACCAGTTTTAAATCTAGCCTAAACTTGGTTACCAATAGCCACAACTCGCTAGTGAGCACGGTTGAAACCAATAGTAATGCAATCGAAAGTTTGCAACTTGCCGATACGCAAACAGCCGAGCAGATATCTTCTCTTACCCAAGACCATAACACATTAAATAGCACTGTAACCGATATAAGTGCGCAAACCACCAATAACACTACCAATATTGAGTCGTTAGATACCGAAGTGAGCACCATCAACACCGAAATAACATCCATAAAATCGGAACTTGACACGATATCTACCAATGTTGCAAGTTTGCAAACACGAATTACCAACATTTCAACTCAATTGGACACATTAACCATCAAAGTAAGCAACCAAAACATTGATAACGAACTTTACTTTATCTTAAACGGCACATATGTAACACCTGAACAAGTAAATCAATTGTTGAACGGAACTTATACAGTATAATATCACTCAATCAAAACCCCACAAAGTTTTACCGCACTAAATAATTTTGAATTTATATTTACACTAATGATAAAACAATCTCATTTTTTGCAGATTGTTTATTTTAAACCAAAATTTTAATTTATAAGGAGATTTTATGTCATTAAACTCATCATTCACATCAATAGCGCAAGAATTAATCAAACAAAAAACAATACTTGAAAACAAAGGCGTGGTTGTATCCACCCAAAACCCAAATCCGTCACCAAGCGAAATTACTGATGCTTTAAACAATATGAATATCAACATTGACACAAGCGTTGCTACCGCAGTCCCAGAAGATGTTAGAAAGGGCAAAAGTTTCTATTCGCAATACAATGAAATCCAAACTGGAACGCTGGACCTTTCAATAATCGACGACCTTCAAAGCAAACTTTTGTGTTTCATTACTGGCACTGGCACTATGGAAATTGAAATCCCTACCGATGAAAAATTCACTAAAATCAGAGAATATGCATTTAATTCAGGAACTAGCAACAAAACATTGTTTTACAAAGAAAATTTAACAATACCTAGCAATATTACCCGCATTGGCGTTAGAGCCTTTTATATGGCCAACCTTACAGGGAAGTTGGTAGTTCCTGAAACATGCACATACATCGAAAACACCGCTTTTCAATATACCAACCTCACCGAAGCCGAGGTATTTAATGGAATGAATGACAGTTCAACATATATTTTGTCATATTGTCCAAAACTAAAAAAAGTAACCCTACACGCACCTATTAAATCATTGGCTAGTTATTCATTTGCACAAAATCCTCTAATGGAAGAAATATATTTACCATCTACTCTGGAAACAATGGCTGCGTCATCTTTTTACAAGGACACTGCTTTAAAATTAGTACAATTCACCGGAGAAGAGCCCAGCGCTCTTTATACTGGCACTTTTTCAGATTGCAAAACCGCTGCATTCCTTGTTCCGTACCAAAGTTACAACACATATTTTAATGCAACAAATTATCAATACTATGGCAATCCAATGTATGGATATGGTGAATTTAGCACAGGGCAAGCACTACCAAGTGCTGATGATGACGGCTTGTATACCATAACTTGGCATTCAACTTTAGAAGACGCACAAAATGTTGCAAACGCAATAACTGTATGTCCCGCTGATGGCAAATTATTCGCCGTATTTACCGCCGTTGAAACGGCAACAGAGACTGAAACTGAGACTGATACAACAACTTAAATCATTAAACAGCACAATAATGAATAAGATATAACAAATACCCAATTAAAAGGAGAAATTTATGATAATTCAAGAAATAGTAACAGTAAACAATCGCCAATTTAAGCACACCTATAGTTCGGACTCAAAGTATATCAAACAAGTAGAAACTGGCGCAATTTATAACGAAGCATACGACTCACTAAAGCGTAATTTTACATATATTGAAACCGACACAACCATTAAAGATGAAGATATGGCTCGTGATTAATTTAATTAACCACCCCTAGTTGTCCTAGCGTCCTATATGCTATACAATATATAGTTATGCACATTAGTTATCCACATTTCCACATTTTTACATCGCATTTTTTGCGCAATCTGTCGATTTTTGCACATTTTTGCTATATTTTTTACACTTTTCCACATTTTGTTCTACAATGTTGATTTTTCACGCACTTTGATTTTTTAGCATATTTTCAACAATAATTGCATCATTCCTTTGCTTTGCACCATACACTATTACGCTATGCTGTGGCAAATATTTATCGGTGCGTAATAATTTTTTACTCACTTCCATACCATCAATTATTTCCACTACATACGACTTCACCGTATATCCATCTCGGGCTTTTTTAAGTTCAAAACTTTCATCATTGTACATCACTTTGTCGACATACTCACCATTTGCATCATAAATAATTTCGGGCTGACCAGCACTTACCATATCAACAATTTCATTGCAAAGTTTCAAAGTTCGATTATTTAAATTTGCCCCATATATGCTAATAGTGATTTTGGTGTCCGTGTATTTGCACAATATGTAAATATCCCCCTCCGTATTATTTTCAAACACCAAATCGGATGTGCCATAGTTGACCATTGCGTCAAATCCCGCTTTTACATATCCAACACGCTGGCTGTGTTTTTGTGAACTGATTACATTTAACCCCGACATCAATACCGCATTGTACAATGTGCTAGATACTTGACATACTCCACCACCAACGCCTTCAACAAATTCACCATTTAGTATAACTTTTGCTTGCTTGTAACCTTCATTAACTGTTCGTTTGCCCACACATTTGTTAAAACTAAATTTTTCATTTTTGCTTAGTTTAGTGCCATTAATAATATTTAATGCTTTGCGTATATTATACTTTCGCCCTGCACTTGACGATGCAATGCTGGTGCTAAACTCACTTCTTTTATGCGTATATTTTTTTAACATTTTACTTGTAACATTTGGTTCACTTTTTATTACTGGTATTTCCAAATTAATTACATCATTATTTTTATATAATTCAATTAAATTATTATAAAATAAATATTTATTCAATTTAATTCCCACAACTTCATTTTTAATATTAATTTTATTGTTTTTTATGCTTATTTCAGCATTCTTAGGATTTTTTTCAATATTTTTTTTAATTTTATTTATTTTATTATTAAATCCTAAATAAATATAATTAAATGCAATTTCTGGGTCAATATTTATGTTAATTAATTTATTCATTAATTCTATTTTTTGTTGTTTATTTCCATTGCGATTAAACTTATTAATTCGCTCGTCTATACTAAATATATTTGAATTGATTTCAAAATCTTTTGCATGTAAGGTCCAATGTTTGTTTTCATAATACAAATTAAACACCGTGTCATCTTTGTCATCTTCTGTTTCGTTAAAACTTTTGTAGTCAACATTTGATATGTTTAAACCTTTTCCATTATTGACCAAATCATTACCATATGGCTTGCCAACACTTAAAAAGGTTGCCAATATTGAAGCAATCGTCAACAATATTAATATACAACTTTTCGACAAAAAACGCATATTACCCATGTTGGTATTATGCGTCTTTTTTTATTGGTTATTCAATAGTATTTGTTTTTATATATTATATATAACTTTAATTATGCGCTTTCACTATCATCTTCAACAAAGTCAATTTGGGTGCCTTCATCATACTCAATCCCCACCACTTGCGAAACATCGCTTAACTTTTTGGCAATCTTTTTAGACGACTTGGTTGCAAGTTCTATGGTGTCATTGGCGTCACTAAGTTTATTTTGAGTTTTTAGTAATAGTGCTACAAATTTTTCAAACTCAGTTTTAAATGTAGATAATATTCCCCATATTTCACTACTGCGTTTTTCAATGTACATTGTTTTAAAGCCCATTTGCAAACTGTTAAGCAATGCTGATAAAGTTGTTGGACCGCAAATAACAATC
>JAFULP010000056.1 GCA_017473285.1 Clostridia bacterium | reverse complement strand
TTTGAAACGATAGACCCATTTAAAAATTAATACGGTTCGCGAAACGCACTAGCGAACTACGCGTTTACGCGTCCTGCGAATAAATGAGGGTTTTACCCGATATATGAAAAACCACGGGTTATACCCGTGGATTTTTATTATGCAAAAATTTAAAAGTGGTAACGCCCAATATTTAAATAAAATAATAGTTTACAAATTGATAATTTAAATAAACTAAAAGCCTATAAATTTAAGCAAACTAACAGACTGTAAATTAATAATTTTATTAAATATACAAATAATAAATATCACATTAAAATTATATTATAATTATAACAAAACGACAAAAATTGATTGTTAAAAATTTGGCAAAACCAAATAAAATATTTGACTTAGGGTATAACTATCCATATAATATTTAAATATGATAAATTAAAAGGGGTAGTATGAAAAAGTTTGCTAAATATTTAATGGTTATATTTATTTTACCTATTATGGTTATGTGTACGGGTTGCTTTGGCGGTAAAGATGTGGTATCAATCAAATCTATTGACAAAACGGATAGTGTAGGAGTGGTGGACACATACACAATTACTTACACCAACGGTGATACTGAACAATTTACCATTATAAATGGCGAAGATGGTGCAAACTTATATAACAATATTACAATTAACGATTTGTACGAACAAATAAAGGATACAAAGCCAGAGGGTTATACATTAATTGACTTTATTGACGAATACTTGGATATTGAAATTGATAGTTCGGCTATTGCCAGTGCAAATGCGTTACGCTCGGCGGTATCAATATTTGTAGAGCACGAAGTTACAATACCTGATTACAACAATCCAACAGGCTATAGCCCTTATTTAGGTTATACTTATGGTGTTAAGAACTCAATTAGTTGGGGTGCGGGCGCAGGTGTAATATACGATTTGGATAAAGAAAATGGCAATGCATACATTATCACTAACTACCATGTGTGCTATAGCGGAAATTCAATTGCGGATGATGGCATTGGTTCAAAGTTTACCACATATATTTATGGCGGGGAAAGTATTGATTTAAACGACCTATATTATTTACAATATTACAATGAAAATTGCAAGGATTATGCGGACTTGTTTGAATATGATGCTGAAGGCTTGCCAATTATTGATTATGGCTATGGTGCTATTGAAGCAGAATATGTGGGTGGCTCAGAACAATATGATATATCAGTGCTAAAAGTAACCAATAGTGAGATACTAAAAAATAGCGATTGCTTAGAAGTGCAAGTTCAAGATTCGGATACTGTAACCGCTGGCTCAAGTGCGATTGCGATTGGTAACCCAGATGCTTGTGGTATTTCGGTGACAAACGGCGTTATAAGCGTTGATAGTGAATATATTTCAGTTCAAATTAGTAGTTCGGCAGTAGTATTGCGTGAGTTTAGAATTGATACTCCAGTAAACAGCGGTAACAGTGGTGGCGGATTGTTTGATGGATTTGGAAGATTGATTGGTATTGTAAACGCAAAAACTACCGATACAACTATTGAAAATATGAGTTATGCAATCCCTAGCAATATTGCGGTGCGTGTAGCGGATAGTATTATTGACAATTGTGACGGTGTAAACAGAAGCACTAAGCGAGTGCTATTGGGTGTTACAATACAAACAATAAATTCAAAAGGTTATTATGACCAAACTACTGGCTTAATGCGTATTAAGGAAGATGTTGCGGTTGCATCGTTTGAACAAGATAGTTTGGCTAAGCAAATAGGGCTAGACTTGGGCGATGTTATAACTAATATTAAAATAGTTAAGGATAGCGAAACTATTGAAATTAAAGTAGATAGACTTTTCAAACTTATTGATGCAATGCTATTGGTGCGTGAAGGCGATTGTATTACATTTGAGTATACTCGTCTTGAGGTTGCGGGCAGTGTAACCACTCCAACTTTAACCGCCGATAACTTTATTGATATTAAATAACCAAACAAATGGCGCTTGTATAAGCGCTTTTTGTTTTGTAAACATATGAATTAAAATGTTACAAATTGATAATAAAATTTGCACATTGTATTGAAAATATTGTTTAAATATGGTATAATTAAATCGCTTGTGAAAAATTTTTAAAAAATTTTAACAAAAAGTTAGGAAATATACTTTATGTTGTGGTATTAAGTAATAAGAACACAATTTTAAAAGGTGCTAATGATAAATAAAGGATTTAGTCAAGCGTTCTTGGACGAGCTGATAGCCAAAAATGACATAGTGTCCGTTATTTCTAAGTATGTTACATTGACAAGGCGTGGTGTAAACTACTGGGCGTGCTGTCCTTTTCATATGGAAAAGACGCCATCAATGTCTATTAAGGAAGACGGGCAGTTTTTTAAGTGCTTTGGCTGTGGCGAAGGCGGAAACGTAATATCGTTTGTTAGGAAGATTGAAGATGTAGACTTTTACAAGGCGGTTGAAATATTGGCGCATAATGCGGGTATGCAAATGCCTGATTATCAAGAAAATGAGGAAATGCGCAAGAAAAAGCAACAGCGTGATAGGATGTTGTCGATATTAAAGGCTACAAGCGACTATTATATTGACAATTTAAATAAGGTGGAAGCCAATAAGCACATTGACTATATCCGCAAGCGTGGGCTTAGCGATGAAATGGTTAAGAAAATTAAAATTGGTGCTTCGATTGATTTTTATGGATTGATTAAGCACTTGCGCAAACTGGGCTTTACCGATAGTGAAATGATTGATAGTGGTGTGGCTGGTCGTGGCGAAAACAATTCGTTGTACGACTTTTATGGCACAAGGCTAGTGTTCCCTATAATCAATGGGCTAGGCGAAGTAGTTGGTTTTAGTGCTAGAGATTTATCCAACGACCCGCAAAGGGCAAAATACAAAAACACGCCACAAACATTGGTGTTTAACAAAAGCCAATTGATTTATGGATATCACTTTTTAAGAGAGTTGAAAAAGTCAAAAATGCTGGACACAATTGTGCTGGTGGAAGGGCAGATGGATGTGATTGCTTGTCATCAAGCGGGTGTTAATAGCACTATTGGAGTGATGGGTACGGCACTTACATCTAATCACGCAAGAGATTTGGCATACTTGTGCAATAATATTATAGTATGCCTT
>JAFULP010000055.1 GCA_017473285.1 Clostridia bacterium | reverse complement strand
ATATGGGGAGTGCAAACTAAGTCGTGAGCAAGTAAAAGATATTGCTTTTATCTTAGCCCACGATTTGCTCGAATTTGCCAACAATGACGGCGATATGAGCAATTTATCAGCAAAGAGTGTTTATACCTTTTTAAACGCCAAAAATAAAGACTTAAAAAGCAACAACTAACGGAAAAGAGAGAAGAAATCTAAAATCTTCTCTCTTTTTCTAATAGTGGGTATTTACAAAAGTTTAAATGTGTGCTATAATATTTATCACAAGGAGTAAAATATGATTAAAGATACTATTCAAAGAGTAATTAAGAAAATAAAGGAAAGAAATATAAATAAATATTCTACTCACAATTTATATTTAGGAACAACATATAGACGAGTTGATGAAGATGACCTTACATATCATTATTTACATTCAGAATGTTTTCAGGTTGAAGATATTAATGAAAAATTCCCTTTACTTACTATGTTGACAGGAAATTGCGATAATGAACAACCAACACATGCATATAGGGTCAAGGAAACAAGTAGAACAATATTTCGTAATGGATTGTACTCAATAGAAATTGCTAACCATAAAAAATTGGAACAAAATGAAAGTCAATTAACATTGGACGAAATACAAGAACGTGTAAATAAAGTAAATGAATTCAATAAAAATACAGCTCGAGAAAGACAACTTTATCGTTCTCAATATGGTTATTATGAACCTAGTTTATAATTATAATTTAACTCTAACCAGAAAATATCCATATCCGATAAATACTTTTCGGTTCGGATTCGTTATCAATCGTTGCACCAATATACTCTTTTCGGAGAGTGTTTTTTGTTGCCCCTTAAATGTGCTTGATAGGGCTCCCGCAAAGCGAATGCTTTTGAAAAATCATCCCCTTTGACAAAATTTTCATAATAAGTATTGAAATTATTTTAGAAATATGCTAATATTGAATTGTTTTAAGGAGAATTGCTATGATTAAAGAAAAACAATTTAGAGATGATTATGAATTTCCTGAATATATAGGTTGGTTAAATAACAAAGAAAAAAGAGAAGGTAATGACTATATGTTAGTTGTTACAGATTTATTTGATCACCAAAAATATCCTATATTTTGTTCAAGTGCATTATTAGAAGAAACTAGAGCTGAGTATGATGATAGAGACAAAATGTCAAGAGTTGATATGGTTATCCAATTACAAAGCCAACAAGAACAAGAAAGATATACAACAAAAGCATATTTAAAAGCATTTGCAGAAATGAAGAGAAAAGAAAGAGAAAATGCAAATCAACAACCATCTAGCGAAGAAGATATTTTAAGTAAATAATTATAATTTTTTAAAACACTCAAACAAAGTTAAAGTTTGGGTGTTTTTTATGTAGTAGAAAGGGCTTGCCAAAGTGTAAACTTGTTTATAAACTTTTGGCAAAACTTTCGCCCGTACCAAAACATATTGCTTTTGTGTAAACAAAAATGTACTTGCATTTTTGCAAGTGCATAAATTCAAATTTGTTTGAAGTTGCAATATAACTTTATTGCTCGAAAAGACGATTTCGACAAAAAATTACAATAAATTTTGGGGAGCAGGATAAGGAGCAGACTCAAAATGGCATTGGCACCCCTTAAAAACCCTTAAGCCGAGAGAAGCGAACGCCATCGCCAAAGGCGATATAAAATAAGGCTTTTTCGGTGTTTCACCTTGCGGTGGCACCAAAAACAAAGACCTAACAAGCAATAACTAAGAAAGTGAGAGAAGAAATCTAAAATCTTCTCTTTTTTTAGGGTGTGTTTACAAAAATTTTACAAAACATTAACATTTTATTCAACGAATTTTAACATAATATTTGATATACTAAAAATAGTAAAAATAATATAAAAAGGAGTAAAATAAATGAATGCAATTGAGATTAGAAATCTTAAAAAGTCATTTAAGGGTATGAATGCTTTAGATGGGTTTAATATGACTGTTCCTGTTGGTTCGATATATGGTTTTATTGGCGAAAATGGAAGTGGAAAATCTACTACGGAAAAACTTATTTGTGGCCTTCTTGTGCCAACCGATGGGGAAATTAAATTGTTTGGCAAAGATTATACAGACCCTGGCGTGAGAGCAAGAGTTGGTGCTTTAATTGAAAATCCAGGATGCTTTCCAAATTCAAGTGTTTGGACAAACTTGATGATGCAAGCCTTAAATTTAAATCTACAAAATCCAGAAGAAGAAATTAGAAGAGTGCTAAAAATTGTAAGAATGGAAGGCTCGGCGAGCAATAAGTTTAAAAATCTTTCACTTGGAATGAAGCAAAGAATTGGTATTGCAATGTCACTTATTGGCGACCCTGCGTTGCTTATATTGGATGAGCCAATTAATGGGCTTGATGCTGATGGTATGAGAATAATGAGAGAAATTCTTGTGGATATTACAAAAAATTATTCTGCAACAGTTTTAATTTCAAGTCACATTTTGGGCGAACTTGAAAAAATTGCCACACATTATGGGATTATCCGTCGTGGCAAGATGATACAGGAAATAACGGCGGAGGAAATGGAAAGTAGATGTCGTAATTATGTAGGCTTGAATTGTGAAGATAAGGACAAGGCATTAAGTTTGCTTAGAAAGAATTATGCAAGGGTTGAACAAGAAGAAGATAAAATACTTGTTTATGATGAAGAACAACCAGAAAAAATTGTAGATTATCTATATAAAAATGGTGTAATCATAAATGAGATTAAGAAAAATAAAATTGGTCTTGAAGAATATTATCTTGACCTTATGAAAGCACAAAGTAAGGAGGGTAAATAATATGCAAAATTCAAACAAACTTAAATTTGAATCTCCAAGTTTTGGCAAACGCTTAAAGTCGATGATTAAGGTTGACTTTTACAGATTGTTTCACACACCGTTATTTTATATAATGATATTTGTTTCGGCAATTATTCCTGCACTGGTGCTAACAATGACAGGGGCAAACGAAGCCGCCGATGCTCAAACATTTACAAATGTATGGCAAGTGGTTGAAGCAATTAGTGGAGCAAATTCGGGTGCGGGGCTAATGGATTTGGCTACGATGTGCAATATCAACATGGTATTTATCTTCGTTGCTATTATGGTTTCAATTTTTATATCGCATGATTACAGTAGTGGTTATAACAAAAGCATTTTTACAGTTCACCCAAAGAAAGTTGATTATGTTATATCAAAGTCTATTGTGGGCTTTATTAGTGGCGCTTGTATGATTGTTGCTTATGTTTTAGGTGCTTTGGTTGCGGGGCTTATATCAGGATTATCGTTTGCATTGGGCAGTGCAACAATATTAAATGTTTTTGCTTGCTTAGTTTCAAAGATATTCTTGATGGCTATTTTCGTTCCACTATATATTGTGGTGGCGGTGTTCTTTAAACAAAAATTATGGCTTTCAATTATTGGTTCGTTTGCGGCAGGAATTCTTTTTTACCCAATTGCAATGATGACCGCTCCATTAAATTCAGGAATATTTAATTTGGTTATGTGCCTTGTTGGCGGTGCAATACTTGGTGTGGCATTTGGTGCGTTATCCACACTAATTTTAAACAAGAGAGATTTATATTAAAATAATAAAAATACACTCCTTAAGCGAGTGTGTTTTTTGTGACGAGTTCATTAGGCTAAAGATAATACTTATATATCTAATACAAGATTTATAAACATAAAATTAGTGCATAAAATGTTAAAATATAGCAATTTGATTGATATAGTTGCTATATTTTTTTGTTTTTGATACAATAAGGTTAAATGTATAACAAAAGAGAGTGTTATGGAAAGTATTAAGAATACTATAGTATTTAAGTTTTTACGAGGTAGAAGTTTAAAAACTAAATTTATTAAAATGTCAATAATATTGGGCGTTTTGTTTTTGACATTTTTAAGCCCAAGTTTTGGATATTTGGCAGTTGCATTGTGTGCAATGTATATGGCGTTGGAATTTTCGGCAGATTCAATAGTGTGGATATTGCTAATTGGCTTGAATGTGCCATATATTTCAATGTTTGGTATGCATATGCTTATGTGGGAATATATTGTTATATTGTTAATCCAAATGGCAATGGGTATTGTTAACAAAAAAATTAATTGCAAGGATTGGAGATTTATAACACTAGTTTCGCTATTCATAGTATTGTGCTTGTTGTTAGTATTGCCACTGGCAGAAAGTTATAAGTTTTCATCCCAAGTTATGCGTTTAGGGATGTTTGCTACATTACTACTTGCAGTGTGGTACATAAAACAAATAAAGATTAAAGATATCCTTATATTATTTGCTACATCGGTGGCGGTAGTATGTGTATTATTCCTTATCGCCAAGGCGCTTGGTGGTGGAAATGATGTGTTAATTACTAATGATTATTCAAAAGGAACAGTTGAAAGATTTAGTTTGTTTAATCTTGACCCTAACTTTACAGGCTTGGCATTGATTTGCGCTATAGTAAGTATGTTTATTTTGTACAAAAAGAATTTAATCAATAAATATATTTATTTTGGCGGGCTTAGTGTATTTATGATTTTTAGTTTAATGACAATATCAAAGGCTACTTGCATGATTATTGGCTTGTTTGGGCTATATGTGGCAATTGAAAATGTTATAATTAGCATCAAAACAAAAAATTATAAGCATTTACTTGAATTGGTGTATTATTTGGGTGCGGTATTGGTGGCGTGCATTGTGTGCTGGAAATATGTGGATGCTATGTTTTATAGGTTTTCTAGCGCATTTGATAGTGGCTCGACTACAACTAGTAGTGAAACAATGTCCAACTTAACCACTGGAAGAAGCGAGTTGTGGGTTGCATATGTAGATAAAATATTTAGTTCATGGCAGATTGCATTGTTTGGAGTAGGCGTTACAGGTGATTATGCTGTTACTGGCACTGCTGCACATTGTATGCCTATTGAATATGTGTATAGGTATGGAATATTAAGCGTTTTAATAATGCTAGCAATATTAGTGGTGGCGGTTATGCCTTTTATTAAAAAAGCAAAAGTGTACAATTTTATGCCATTAGTAATTATAGCGGGTATGCTATGTTCGCTTGGCGGAATAAGTGCAAGATATATTTATGTGTTTGCAATCCAATGTTTTACTCTTTGTTATAATGGCGTCGAAGATGAAAATTTAAATAATGCCATTAACAACAATGACAATAAAGCATTAAACGAAACAAATAATGAATTGCTAAAATCTTAAATTGATAATAAAAAATAGGAAAGTGGTTTCCTATTTTTTTGATGGGTTTTACAAAAATTAATTTTCAAATTCAATTTCAACTAGCGTGCCATTAAGGGCGTTTTGATATATCATAAAATATCCGTCGCTCATCACATCCCTTGGATTAAGCGGTAGCCATTGATAGTGATTACCCAAGTCACTTGGTGGCAAAGTGTTGTATTTGGCGGGAACACCATAGGCAATGTATTTTAGTTGGTTATCTTCATATATTACACCTAATACATAAGGACTTTCGCCGTTCACACGAACAAAGCGGGAGTTGGGGATAATATTGTTTAATATTTCGTCTTGAGGATACTTAATCAACATCTCATCTAGTTGATATATGATGTCGTTTAAAAAGTCAGTTTGATTTTGTTGTGATAACTCATTTTGTCCATCTCCAAGTTCTTGTTGCGATTTTACGCAATCGGGTTTATTTGTTGGTGCAATGTCGTCATTTTCGGGTGTGAACAAATTAGTACCATCGTTATTTTCAGGAGCAGTTGAAGGGTTAACATCATTATTTCCAGACATAGCCGAATTTTTAATATCTTCATTTTTAAGCGTAGTTGAATTTGTAATATCGCTAGTGCTTAGCGGGATATTTTTAATGCTTTCAATTGCTTCATTTTCAAGATTATCAATCACTTGCGATTGCATATCGTCCAATATGTCATCTTCAACTTCATTTGAAGCCTTAACGCAATTAGTATCGTCACAATTGTTTTCACTGGAGATTGCATTGTTTGCAATATTTAAATTATCATCACTTAAATGCTCAATTTGATTGTTTGGGCTAGAATAGTGCTGGTAAAAATATTTTTTATACTCACAGTTGGCGCAATTGCAATTTTTACACTCATTGTCCATATCTTTTAACGCATTATCAATGTCTTTTTCCAATTGTTCATCTTTGGCTTCCAAAACGGCATCAAAAGGCGAGTCAGTAAAATAAAAGCCATTAAAACTTCCGCCTTCAAGCAAAACAGTTTTGCTATTGTCGCTATTGTCAATAATTGCACAATATATGCTTTGAGTTATATCCACATTTTCATTTAAATCAAATTCATAATGATGAGGCTTTTTAGTTATTTTGCATATATGTACTTTTTCGTTAATATATAATCCCACCTTAGTATCCATTGGAAGTGAGGAAAGATTATACAATCTAATTTTACCTTTAACGCTATTATTTTCTTTGGACAAAGTTAGTATTCCCTTAGGCGAATTACTACTTAAATTTTGACTGTTGGATAATATAATTGTTTTACAAAACATAAACACCTCGTATAATATATAATTTGAAAGCGGATTGTGTTAAGTTAATAGATGTAGGTTGTAACTATTAATCTTTGCTTCCTATAATTATATAGTATAAATGAGTAAAAAAATTGACAAACATTGTCAAAATTAATCGTATATAATGTTTTTTTGATGTTTTAGCACAAATGGTTAAAAAGTTTTGGTATAAAAGTTGTTTTGTGGAAAAAGTTTGCTTAATATAATTGACAAAGATTGTTAAGTCGTGGTATTATTATCACATAAAAATGGCAATAATTATATGCGAGGATTAAAATGAAGAAATTTATTACATTTACATTATGCTTACTATTGTGCGTTGTTACATTAGGCTTGGCAGGTTGTGGTGGCGGTAAAAAGGAAACTGTGGACACAAGCATTGCAAGCAATGGCAACGGCGGTATGGTAGTAACTCGTGGTGACTATGTGTATTTTGTAAACGGATATACAAGTTATCAAACTTATACTAAGGACAATTTGGATACAAAGTTTGATGTGGCGGGATTGTATCGTGCTAAACTAAACGCTAATGGCGAATTGGACTATGATGATAACGGCTCGGTATCGGGTGCTGAAAAACTTAGTAGCAATTTGGTTGGGTTTGAAACTACTAGCCTATATGTATTTGGCAATCATATTTACTACACTACACCTATAACAGAAGTTAATAAAAAAGGTGAATTGCAAACTAGCAAAATTGAATTTAGACGCATTAAAATTACTGGCGGAAAGGCTGAAACTGTGTATCAAGCAAAAGTTGATGCGACAAACATTGATTTTGAATTTTATTACGCTGAAGGCAAAGTGTATTTGGTTATCAATGAAGACGGAACATTAAAGCGTGTAAATTGTTTTGATAAATTTAGTGTAACGGAAATTGCAAGCGATGTTACAAGCGTGTCATTGCCTAGAGATGCTGACGATGTATTTGAAAGCGATAGTTATAAAAACATTTTCTACACCAAAACAAATGATGACGGAAACATTGAAATCTATAATTATAATATTGCAACAGGTAGAGATGAGTACAAAAAAACAACCGACTATGCTACTTGTGAACTACTAGACTACAAGTTTGGTCACTTGTACTACAAGGCTAGCCGTGAACAATATCCAAGTTACACATACTATTACCGCATTGATGCAACCAAAAATGCAATCACCAGTTTGGCTGAGGAAAAGTTGACTAGTGACAATTCTTATACCAATTTCTATTTCCTAGACAACGAAACCAGCGGTTATATCGCTCAAAATGACAACAAAACATATTATTTAACTTACAATGCTGGCGGCGAGTGTGATGTAATGCCACTTGCGGATAGTAAGTTGGATATTATTGCAATCAAAAATAATTATATGTACTTTAATGACGGTGGCTCAATTAAGCGTATCAATTGTTATGAGTTTAAGTTAAATGGCAATAAAACCCAAGAAACAATAATTACTCTTGACAATATTGAAACTTATAGTTACGACATTGATGCAAATAATTTGTATGTGTATGCAACATCTGGTGACAATACTTATTTGTATAGCATTAAAGTTGGCAACATACTTGACGGCGAAACTGTTGAAGCAAAATTGCTAGGAGTGTATAACGAAGGCGACGCTCCAGAAGTTGAAGAATAAAAAAACAAAAAATTAAGCATAATGCTTAATTTTTTTTGTAATATTAATTTTAGTCGTTTTTCTTTTTCTTAGCTTTAGTGTCTTTAATAATTATTTTAGTTTTAGCACGGGCTAGGTCAACTTTGCTTTCCTTAATTCGTGTTAGTGATTTGCAATATCTTTCAATCTTTGATAAAAGGTTTTCATATTCCTCATTAGTGTCTTCACGGGAATGTTGATAAACTGTTAGGAATAGGCTGGTTGCCTTTTTCTTGGTGGAGTGATTGATATACTTGTCACTATCAAATGACAAAGTGGCTTTTAAGCCTGTACCATTGATAAGTTTGTACTCGTGGCTAGTGGTTTCGATGCTGTAAGTTAATTTTAACTTTTTTAACAAATAATCTGGGTCAAGGTTCAAAAAGCCGTCCCACATATTTTTAAAACTGTTTCGTAAAAATTCAGGATACTTAAAGATGCTATCATTAGAGTCAATTTCAATTTCATTGCGCTTGTTAGAGTAAGTTTGTAAATGCTTGTTATCCTCATTATACAAGCGCTCAAGCGTCATTGTAAGCGTGTGTTTGCCATTTACAACAGTTCGGTATAAGGCAATACCACTTTTATACAAATCTAAGTTATCAGTATCATAATAAACATATTGTTTGGTAACTTTGCCATCATTTCGCATTTGGTATCTACCAAAAAACTCAATTAAGTTAAGCACTTCATTTCTGCTATTTTTATCCAACATTTCATAACGACGCTTTTGTCGTACAATATCGTATCTCATAAACCCCTTAAATCTCCTTTTAATCTCTGCGAGATGATAAGAATATTGCTAACACAAATCTTATAAATGACAAAATTGATACAAGCAAACTTGCAACATAGGTAAGTGCAGCGGCATCTAACACTTCCTTAACACCTTTGCCTTCTTCTTCGGTAAGTTCGCCAGTTTCCACCAGCATCTTGTAGGCACGCTTAGATGCGTCTTTTTCAATTGGTAATGTAATGGCGCTAAACACCACCGACAGCCCAAAGATTACTATACCTATAATAATCAATACTTTACCAGTGTAAAAATATTGAGTAAATTCAAGCAACAATCCAATAATTACTAATGGCCACATTAGAAAACTGCCAATATTTATAATAGGAATTAGGAATGTGCGAAGTTTAAGCAAACCATAACCTTGCTTGTGTTGCAACACATGACCAATTTCGTGGCAAGCAATACCAAGGGAAGCGATAGATGTGGAATTATACACTTCGTCCGACAAGGCAACAGTTTTGGTTTTAGGATTATAATGGTCGGTTAAAAAGCCAGATGTTTTAGTAACATTGACATCAACCATTCCCATGGCGTCAAGATAAAATCTAGCCTTTTCGTGAACGGGTTTAGTTTGGGAATAATCAATTTGCTTGTATTTATTAAACTTGGAACTAACCCGAGTTTGAGCGTAAGCGGCAAATATTATTCCGGGAAGTAAAATGATACCTAATAAATAATAAGTAATATACATAAAATCTCCTATTTATATATTAACACTAAAATGTCAACATTGCAAGCATTTTGTGCCAATAATACACATTTTGCATAAATATGTGTGGTTATAATAATTATATGTAAAACCCTAACAAAATACTTGTTTTAAGTATTTTATGGCAATTTTTAATCAATTTTAATTAAAATTTTTAAAAAATATGTAAAAAATGTGATAAAATTGTTAGTAAATGCAAAAGTTTTGTGTTATAATAATTACGAAAGATAATATCAAGAGATAATATCAGGGGTAAAAATTTATGAAGATATTTGATGGAATCCAAAGTTTTTTTGGGTCAATAGGGGAATATGTTAAGAATTTTTCTAACTTATTTTTCATCTTTTTGGGTGCATTCCTATTAGTGTCGGTAGTGGTTATTATAATCACTTCTTTTGCGTACGAATGCCAACTAACTAAAACTATTGATAAAATAAACAAGTTCTTGGAGCGTAATCCTAGGATTAACGATGATAACTTAGTGGCATTTAATAATTTGATGAAAGCCCGCAATGTGCCAAAAACATTGCGTAGACAATGGCAACAATTTATGCTATATCGTGAGCATCCTGCTAGCTACTATATGTCATTTAAGCATTGTGTTGAAAATCCTTTACGCAACAGTTCGTATCGCCAACAAATGACCGTATATAAGATTGTTTCTTTGTTATTGGTGGTGCTAAGTTTGGTGGCAAGTACATTTATGGCGGTTCAATCGTTTAACGCAAACTTGGTGTTACAAGATATCATCATTATACCTATTACAATATTGATAGGATATTGGCTTGTAAGTATGGTGTTGGATTTAATTCACAATGCTGTAAGTAGCGATTTATTTCAAAACTATCAATACTTTGAAATAAATATGGACAAGGCTATGCTTACATTGCCTGAATTTGTGGACTATGAAGTATTGTTCTCTCAAGATGAAATTAGAAGAGGTATCCCAGTACTATACGCATATTTACAAAAACGAGCAATCCAAGAACAACAAGAATTGGAAAAGGCACGAATTAAAAGTGTTGACCACGAAAAATTTGACTTTGACCAAGCGGGCTTAGATGGCTCATTAGTGCTGGATAGGGCAATGCGTGAAACTGAAAACTTTAGTAGCCAACGCAAAAAATATCTACAAGAAATTGAGCGTGTAAACAACGAAATTGCAGCATTGGAAAATAATTACAAAGAGCAAATTAAAGAGTATCAACGTCAACTTCAAACAAGTAAGGAAACGGTTGAGAACCTAAAAGAACAACTAGAACAAGAAACATCTACTATTGGTATTAACTATATCAAAAAGCAAATGCGTGATGAAATTAATCGTCAACAATTGGCTGAAAAAGAATTTGATATATTAACCGATAAGCACAACCAAGAAATTAAGTCTTTAAATCAAGAAATTAAGCACTACGAAGAAGAAACCAAAAAGGCAAAAGAAGCCTTGGAAGTTGCAATGCTTAGCGAATTTAATACATATTCGGTTAAAGTGTATGACAATCTTGAAAAAATCGTTGACGACAAGATGCAAGACAGAGTGGACGACTACAAGGACCATATCAAGGGCTTGGAAGTTCAATTGGAAGAAAAGAACGAAGAACTTGAAAATGTATACACTAGATATCAAGAAATGTTATCACAGATGCCTGCAGAGCCTCAACAACAGCCTATGGAAGTTCAGGAAGAAGTTCCTGTTAAGAAAGGCAAAAAGAAGAAAAAGGGCGCTCCTGACGAGCCTGTAGACGATGCGATGGTTCAACCAGAGCAATTAGATACGGTGGAACAATATCCTGAAGATTATGCCCAATATGACTATGTTCAACCAAACGAATATGGTGAATATCAAGACTATAACGCTCAGGAGCAATACGATTATAATCAAGATGACAGTCAAGATTATAATTATGAGCAAAGTGACAACGCTATGGCTGGTGAGCAATATGTTCCAGAAGAATATAACGATTCACAATATGTGCCACTAGATGATAACTACTCGCAAGACACATATGACAACTATACACAAGATACTTATGATAATTATGAACAAGATGGCTATACGGATAATTATGTGCCATTAGATGAACAAGGGGATTATATTCCACTTGATAATTATACTGATGACCAAAGTGAAAACGATAATGGCTTTGTATACGAAATGCAAAATCAAAATTCTGAAGACTCACAAGACGAGCAACCTATGGCAAATAGCGATAGCAAGATGCAAGATGACAGTGCTAAAACAAATATTAATGAACCATCTGATGATTCTGCTTTGCAAGAGTTTGACGACAGCGATTTTGATATAGACTTTAGTAACTCAAGCGAAACTTCAAGTTCATCAAGCGATGAAGATTTTGACTTTGGCGATACAGTGACTGAAGAAAAAGCACAAGAACAACCAGGTGAAGACTTAGAAGAAATTGAAGAGGGTGAGTTTGATATCAATAAGGTTTTAGGCTTGTATGATGAAGCGGAAAGCAAGGCTGATGAAAAGCAAGCCGAGCCTGACGAAGAAATATCTGATGAACAAACCGCCGATAAAGAGTTTGAAGACCTTGAAGATGAAAAAGATGTAGAAGGTGAGGATAGTGAAGGCTTGTTTGAAGATGAATTGCCTTCACCAGTAACTGAAAGACGCAAAGCAGGTAGACCAAGAAAAATAGTTGATGAATCCGAAATTAAGCCAAAACGCAAAGCGGGTCGTCCACGAAAGATTGTTGAACCTGAAGTTGAGTTAAAGCGTCCAGTAGGAAGACCTAAAAAGATTGTAGAAGAGACGGAAATTGTTGAAAAACGCCCAGTGGGTCGCCCTAAAAAACAAGTTGTTGCTGAAAAGCGCAAAGTGGGCAGACCTAAAAAGGAAGTGGAACAAGTAGAACAAGTTAAGCGTCCAGTAGGAAGACCTAAGAAAGTGGTTAAAAAACATGTGGGTCGTCCTAAGAAAGAGGAAACTAAGGTGGACACATTATCTGCACCAAAGCGTTCGGTGGGTAGACCTAAAAAAGTGCAAGTTGAAACAACTACACGAAAGGTGGGTCGTCCTAAGAAACAAGTTTTAACCGCAAATACTTCGGCTAACAAACCTAAAGGTAAAAGAGGTCGCCCTAGAAAAAATTAATAAAACTTTTAATTTAGGGCTTGACAAATCGCAAAAACTTTATTAAATTTTTATCAAACTTAAGTATTAGTATAAAAGTCATAAAGGAGATCTTTGCTATGGACACAATAAATGTGATTGATACAAAGTTAAACGAGATTGCTAATAAAATTAAGCGTGAAAACAAGAACATTAAGTTGACACGCAAGCAATGCGAGCAAATGTCCAAAAATTTAGCCAAAGGTCAAAAGCGAAAAAAGTAAAACAAAAAAATTGCAAGGTTTCTTGCAATTTTTTTATAATCTATTTTAGCGTTAATGTGTATTCGTAAATTTATTTTTCGTTTAATGCTTTTAGCACGGTTTCAACATCAAGGTCGTGTACTTGGCACGCTTCTTCTAATGTTTCGGCTTGAGCACAAGGGCAATACAAGCAATGCATACCAAAACTTAACAATATTTCTTCCGCATTAGTATTTTTTTCTAAAATATCTTTTAATATATCGGTCTTTTTAATCATAATTTTCTCCTTTTGGGATATTATATATCTATTTTTAGGTTTTGTCAATAATAATTATAACCCACATTAAGATTGTGATAATTTGTGCCCACATTTTAAGCAATAAGTGGTGGCAAATTTAACCACATTACCGCATTTTGGGCATTTGGGGAATGATTGGGGGGATGGTTGTGGCGAGCTTTGCAAAGATTGTACTTGAGGGGCTTCAATTTTGCTATGTTCTGCTTGAGTGTTTTGTGGGATTGAAGTGTTTTGGGTTGGGGTGTTGGTTGGTTCGGTAGATAAAATTTTAACATCCTTTGAAGCGCTGGAAGTAGATTTATCAAATATAGAACACTTTTTATCGCTTGGTGCAAAATTTAGTATTTTAATGCCATAATTGGATAAAGTGTTAGCGCTTATTTTGGAATAATCGCCCTTATGATATAGCAACAACTCTTTAAATGTGTCCACTAAAATACAATAAGTATAATCGCTATCCACTTTGTAGGTGTATAATAGCAAATATTGAGCAAAATTAACGCTATTATCAATGCAAAATTCAACAATAAATTTTTTCTTTTTAAATCGTATTTCAAGTTTTTGATTTGATAGCGATATGTAATGTGCTACAAAATTGATGTATTTACTTGATTTTTTTGCTTCTTGATTTGCCATAAGCGATGAAAAGGTGGTTTTGTCGATTTTGTGTTTACCAGATGATAGGGTGATAAAATGCTTTCCTTTATTATAAACTAAACATTCAAAGTTTGACGGAACAACAATTTCGCTCCCTATTTTAATGCCTTTTTTATAGTCGATGCTGGACATTACACTTTTTTCGTTTTTTAATTCAATTTTCTTTTTAAACCAATTAAACATAATATTATTTTAACAAATAATATGCAAATATTCAATTATTATTGCCACAAATATTGACAAAATGCAAAATATGGTTATAATATACTTGTATTATTTTAGGGTGTAAGGCGGTAAGGATGCGAAGTTTGTCTCACAAAATGGGATTTTTTACCTATTATATATTTATAGCCATTATTTTGGAAGTGGCTATGTTTTTGCGTCTTGACTTAGGGCTTTTACCTAAATATTGGATGTACGATTTGTCGATAATACTGATGATTGCGGGCATTATATTTATTATTCCTAATAATGTTATTCAAGCGGTGGTTACCGCCATAATGTTGCTCGTGCAAGAAGTGTTATTTTATGTTAATTTTAGTTTGTATTCATTGTATGGCGATGTATTTTCGTTTGATATGATTAACTTGTTTAAGGAAACTGTCAAAGCAATGACTAAGGATTTTAGTTTTATTTGGATGATGGTTGCCATGATTATTGCCTACTTTGTGATACTTGCGGGTATAATAATGATTGCTATCAAAAGGCGTAGATATCCAATTTCGTTTAGGAAAAACTTTTCTGTGGTTGCAATTATGATGATATTAATCATTCAAGGCTTAAGTGTGTCAACCATGGTGGCACAACGCAATGCGGTGCATCAAGCGGGCGATATCGTGCAAGCGGATTCAATAAGTGATAGTTTTTTGATGGACACATCAATGTTAAAACTTGCTAGTTTAAAAACATTTGGTTTATTTGGCTATTATGCCAACAATTTGCTTAACACATTGACTACTGGCGGGGCTAAAAATGAACTGCTTACTTCGGCTATAATGTACTTTAACAATGGTGAAGTGCATGACGAACAAGATAGTGATATGTTTGGCGTTGATAGTGGCAACAATGTTATTATGGTTATGATGGAGTCGCTTGAATGGTTTGCGTTTAGTGATGGCACATATAATTCCAAAACATTAAGCCCTGAATTAACTCCTAATGTATATGTCTTAGCAACAGAGGGGCTTACCGCAACTAACTTCTTTGCAAAAAGTAAGACAAACATTTCGGAAGGGTTTGGCTTTATTGGTAGTTACCCAGTAGGTAAGTATATGGAGCAAGTTACTCGCAATAGTGATGACGAGCAATATGATTTTACCCTACCTAATGTATTAAGAGATAATGGATATACTACGGCGTATTTCCACACTAACGAAAGTAGTTATTATGATAGGCACAAAACTCATACCAAATTAGGATTTGATAATATATATTGTTGGGACTATGAGGAATTTGGCTATGACGGCGGATTTGATTGGGGCGAATGGATAAAGGAAGAAGATTTTGTATATTCTGCCCTTGATTATATGATACCTACTAATGCTAACAAAAATGTATACGGCGATGATGCGCAAAAATTCTTTACTTTTTATACAACCGTAGGCACTCACGGACCATATGATAACAATTCAAAATGCGGTGACCAAGTAGAATATAGGAATTATGTAAAATATGGCGACACTCAATATTTGCCAGATAATGAAAAGGTGTATACTCAATGGTATAGTAATGTGCTAGAAGCCTATAGCCACTTAGGCGAACAGTTTATTAATCGATTAGTAAACTATCAAGCAACTGTGGTTGGCTTTGATAGGGCTATTGGGGTATTAGTTCAACGATTAAAAGACTATGGAATATATGACGACACTACAATAGTGTTGTATTCGGACCATAATGCTTATTACCATAGTTTATCAAACGATATTAAGGGTTTGCCTAAAACTGAATATATGGATATCGATTTAAATACAATTCCGCTAATAATCAAGAGTAGCGGGATTGCGTCTTCGGTTGATGATAGTGGTAAATCGGTTTCTTCGGTTGATAGGTTCTGCTCGGCATACGATTTGCTTCCAACGGTACTGGACTTGCTAGGCATTAAATTTAACAAACGATTGTATATAGGAAATTCCTTGTTTGGTTCGGTGGCTGACACCTACGAAAATGAGGATGGCGAGATTGAGGAGTTGGTTGTGTACTATTCGTTAACTGGCGGATTGATTAGCGATAGAATGTATACACTAAATATGACCGACTTTTATTATGATGAATTTGTAACAATTGGATATTACAATAAGTTTAAGGAAGTGGCATATTCCACACTACAAAAATTAAATTATATATACACGCTATATGTGTACAATGCATATCAGTATATAATCCCAGTTTCATAAAAAATAAAATATATTAGATTAATCTCTAATATATTTTTTTAAATTTAAATAATTAAAAATTAAATTTAGATAACTAAAAAATAAAAATAATTAAAATATTAATTAATTTATTAAAAATCACCATTTAAAGCAATAAAATAATATATTTAATTATTTTTTAAATTTATTTCCAATTAAAAATAAATTAATTTAATTATTAATATTTGTAAAAATAAATTACATATGCTATAATGTAATCATATAATTGTGGAGAGGAATATGATTACAAATAAAAAAATAATGATGATTACAACCACTGATAATATGATTTGGCAATTTTTGATACCGCATATTAAGTATTTGCAAGAACAGGGGAATATTGTTGAATGTGTATGTAGCAAAACTGGATTTTGGTTTGACGAATTAAAAGATAAATTTGGATTTACAATGCACGCAATTGATTTTGCACGCAATCCATTTAAGGTTAAAAATATTAAGGCGTATAAAAAATTGGTTCAACTTCAAAAACAGGAAAAGTTTGATTTAGTGTATTGTCAACAACCAGTTGGTGGATTGATGGGAAGATTGATTGGTAAAAAATTTAAGATACCAGTAATATACACGGCTCATGGCTTTAATTTCCTAAAAGGTAACAATCCGCTAAAGAACTTTTTGTTTAAATCGGTTGAAAAGTGGCTTGCAAAATATACCGATGTGTTAATTACAATTAATCAAGAAGACTTTGAAGTTTCTAAAAAGTGGAAGGCTAAAAAGAAATTTAAAATCTCGGGCATAGGCTTTGACATTAACAAATACGACAATGCCGAATTTGACAAGCAAGAATTTAAGCAAAGCTTAGGTTTGAAAGACTAATTTGTAGTGTTGACGGTTGCGGAATTCATTAAGCGCAAAAACTATGCAATAAGATTAAAAGCCATAAGTGAACAGAAAAATAAAAATATCAAATATGTTATATGTGGACGAGGGGTTCTTGAGGAAGAAATAAAGCAACAAATTGAAGATTTAAAAATTGAAGATAAAGTTTTATTATTAGGATATCGTAAAGATATTAATAAAATTATGCAAATAGCGGATGTTTTCTTTTTGCCGTCAAAGCAAGAGGGGTTGTGCTTGTCAATAATTGAGGCAATGAATTTTGGTTTGCCTATTGTAACAAGCGATGTGCGTGGATGTAAGGATTTGGTCGAGGTTGACGAAAATGGTTTTGTTGGCGAAAAAGATGATTACAAGTACTATGCGCAAGTTATTGATAAATTGGCTTCAAACAATGATTTAAAAATTAAAATGGGCGAAAAAAGCAAACAACTTGCACCTCAATATAGCATTGATAATGTAAAACAACAATTAGAAGATATATATAATCAAATTGAATTTAATAGCACAAACCACAATTAAACAAAACACCGCAATATTTAAATTGCAGTGTTTTTGTGAAATTAATCTAAACAGTTTAGGATTATTATAATGAGGCGTAATAAAGATATTGTTTATATAAGATATATCCTAAATTTTGTAGAGCGTAAAAATATTTAATATTTTTAAAAAAATCAATAAACTGTGTTAAAATGGTACAAATTTAAATTTTGTATGTTATAATACTTGCAAGAGGTGTTAATATGGATAATTATAAACATTATATTTCAGCATATATGTATGAACTTGAAGTGTGTTTAAACAAGTACAGTCAAGAGTTTAAAACAATAAATTTTCAATTAGATGAAGCCAATACCGATAGTGAGGTAAAGCGACTTGTTAAAAAAATTATAAAAGAAAATTTATTGACTATAAATAATATTTGTACAGTGAATATGGATGATGAAGAAGTGCATATTGATAAGTCAAAATTTACAATTGACAACATTTTAACAATTGAAGAATATACGGAAATTGAAAAGAAGGCTGTTAAAGAAAAGAAAGATGGGGTTTATGTTAATCCTGATTTAATACTAAATATCAATTTTGACGGAACTCTAAATCATGAATTTATTGAAATTAAAAGCACAAAGAACAATAATATACCCGGTTCAAGTATTCAACAAATTGATCCAAACGAATGGGTGATATTTATTAAACATACCGATAATGACATTTTGACAACAATAGGACAATACAAAAATTCAATAAATGGCATAATGCAATTTCCTGATAGAAGCCCAAGACCGCAAGTTTCATTTTCTGAATTAAAAAACTGGAATAACGATTTTAGAACTTGTGAAAACAATATTTTAACATATGCTAAAGATGATGGCGAAGATACAAAAGAAAATTTATTAAATGATTGGCAAGCATTTCTAGCCAAAAGGTGGATGAAAGCTCTTGGAACAAAAAGAAAACCAAAAAATGAGCCTTGGTTTAACAATACTGTTAGAAAATTTGCTTTAATATTATTATCAAACTTTCAAGAACTAAGCAAAAAAGAACAAAAAAAATATTTAAATTTTATTAAGGATAATATTAAAGATGGCGAGTAATTATAAAGTTGTTTCTTTGTTTTGTGGTTGTGGTGGCATGGATTTAGGATTTGCTGGAGGGTTTTCGTATTTAGGCAAGAATTACGACAAGAACCCAATTGATATTGTTTTTGCTAATGATATTGACAAAAATGCTTGCGATACATATAACTATAATTTTAATCATAGAGCAATTTGTGAAGACATTTCAAATGTTAACACACAATCAATTCCAGATTGCGACATTATCATCGGCGGGTTCCCTTGCCAAGATTTTAGTTTGGCTGGAAAAAGAAAAGGATTTAATTCGGAAAGAGGACTTTTGTATAAACAAATGCTAAGAGTTGTAAAAACAAAACAACCAAAAGTTTTCGTTGCGGAAAATGTTGAGGGATTGACTTTGAGCATAAATGGAGAAAGTCCATTGTTAAAAATTATTGAAGAGTTTAAACAGGCGGGATATAAGGTACAATATAAGTTGTTTAATACAGCCTATTACGAAGTTCCTGAAATGAGGAAAAGGGTTATAATTGTTGGTGTTAGAAGTGATATAAACAAAGATTATGAATATCCAAAAGAAATTATGAATGAACATAATTGGTTGACCGCCAAAGATGCTATTGATGATTTATGGGACAAGTTGGGTAAAGATATTGTTGCCAATCACAGCGAAAAAGATTATAGCAAAGCAAAATTTAACCCCAATGGCAAAGGGCAAGGCAATCGTTTAATAGATGCAGATAAACCATCTGTTACCATACGTGCAGAACATCATGGAAATATAGAAGGGCATTACAGAACATATAATGAGGAAAATTCTAGAGATGTGAAAAATTGGAGACGTTTGACTGTAAGGGAATGTGCAAGAATTCAAAGTTTTCCAGATAATTTCATTTTTCCCGGCTCAGCATCTGCGGGGTATAAACAAATTGGGAACGCCGTTCCGCCTGTATTTGCTTGGCACATATGCTCAAGTGTGTTAAAATTTTTAAATGATGTAAAAATATAAACAAAAAATGGACATAAATTATGTCCGATTTAGATTTATTATGGTGGTGTAAAATATAGAGTGTAATCAAGCACATTAAAATTGGTTTTCTTTATATAGAATTAAAAAAATGTAAATAGATATTTATAAAGAAAAGATTTAAGATATACTATAGACAATTTAACGGCTTTGTGGTACTATAGTAATATGAATGAAATAGAAATTACAAGCGACATAAAGATTGTTTTTGACACATTAAATAACGTAGGGTACGAATGTTTTATGGTTGGTGGATGTGTTAGGGATTTTTTGCTAAATAAAATACCTCATGATGTGGACTTTACAACAAATGCAACCCCTGATGAGATGAAAGAATGTTTTAAAGAATTTAATGTTATTGAAACGGGCATTAAACATGGCACGTTAACAGTGCTTATAAACCACACGCCTTATGAAATTACGACATACAGAATTGATGGCGAGTATTTAGACAACAGGCGACCTGAAAGTGTTAAATTTGTAAAAGATATTAAAGATGATCTGGCTCGTAGAGATTTTACAATAAATGCGATAGCATATAATCCTAGCGTTGGTTTTGTGGATTGCTTTAATGGCATACAAGACTTAAAAGACGGAATTATTAGATGTGTAAATGAGCCAATAAAGAGATTAAATGAAGATGCATTGAGAATTTTAAGGGCTTTAAGATTTTCGGCAGTGTTAGGATATAAAATTGAACCAGCAACCGAAAAAGCGTGTTTTGAACTGTCACAGTTGTTAAAAAACATATCTGTTGAAAGAATTGTTGTTGAATTGTTTAAAACAATAATTCAGCCTAACGGACACAAAATTATATTTGATTATATTGATATTTGGGGTGTGGTAATTCCAGAGTTGTTAAAGATGAAAGGTTTTGAGCAACATAATCCACATCATGTCCATGACGTGTTAAAACACACTTGCGTTGCGTTAGAAGGAGCTACCAAAGATTTGATTGTGTGCTTGACAGTATTGTTTCACGATATTGGGAAGCCCGAGAGTTTCACAATGGACGAAAAAGGGAATGGACATTTTTATGGGCACGCATTAAAAAGTGTTGATATAACTAGAGATATTTTTGATAGATTAAAGGTTGATAATAACACAAAACATCAAGTTTTAACATTGATTAAATACCATGATTTAGATTTGCAACCAACGGAAAAGTACATACGAAGATTGTGTTACAAACTTGGTGACTTGGAGATGGTTAAAAAATTAATACTGGTTCAGCGAGCAGATAATTATGGTCAAGCCCCAATACATAGTGAAAGAATTGATAAGTTTAACGAAATAGACAAAATAATTGAAAAATTAGAACACGAAAATTTATCTTTTAGTTTAAAAGACCTTTCCGTTGATGGAAATGATATGATTGAGATTGGGTTGGAAGGTAAGGAAATTGGTGCTAGTTTAAAACACTTATTAGAAGCAGTTTTGAATGATGAAGTTAAAAATGATAAGAACTCGTTAATAGATTATTTAAATAAAAACAAACAAGAATAATATGGGAGATATATCAAGATGAATGAAAAATAAATTAAAGAAGTAATTATTCCTTCAAAACTTGCGGAAATTTAAAAGAAAGAAAATATCCGTATTATTTATTGCGTTGAATCTGGTAGTCGGGCTTGGGGCTTTGCTTCGCCAGATAGTGATTTTGATGTGCGATTTATCTATGTCCGACCAAAAGATTATTATCTTCGCCTTGATAAAACAAGAGATGTTATTGAGTGGCAACTAGATGAAACTCTTGATATTAATGGCTGGGATTTACAAAAAGCACTTATTTTACTTCACAAATCTAACCCTACATTATTTGAGTGGAATAACTCTCCAATTGTGTACAAAACAACTCCAGAATGGGAAACGATATCTAATATAATTAATTATTATTTTCAACCAAAAACTATTTTGTATCATTATTTAAGCATTGCTAAAAGCAATTATAAACAGTACTTGACGGGTGAAACGGTGCGCTTAAAAAAGTATTTTTATGCTTTGCGACCTATCCTTGCTTGCAAATGGATTATTGAAAAGAAATCTCCACCACCGATGTCGTTTTTGTGCCTCGCAGATGCCTATTTTGACGAAAAAATTGCTTCAGCAGTACACGATTTACTTCGTTTAAAAATGAATATGCCAGAACTTGGAGAAAGTAAACGTATAGATATTATAAATGATTATATTGAGAACTCTATTGTTGAAATTGAAGCAGTACTTAATGATTATCCAGCAAGCAATTCTAAAAAATGGGACGAACTAAATGCTATATTTTTAAGTAATTTGAGTTAATGGGGTATTGAGTTGGCGATTTTGATAATTGTAAAATGTCGCCAAAATGCTATTTGAAAAATACGGTTAAAAAAGGCTTAACATTGCTAAATTTTTAAATATACAAAACAACCCGAACTTTTTACAGTTCGAGTTATTTTATTGTAGGTTAAGTAGTCTAAATTGAAATATATAGTTCTTAGTTCTTAATTATTAATTTATTATTACAAAAAAATAAAAATTAAAAATGAAGAATGAATAATAAAAAATGAATAATTAAAAAAATCAAACCTAAACGATTTGATTTTTTGTTTGGTAGCCCTAGGGGGTAAAGAAAAGTTGACTATGTCTTGTTTTTAGTAAACGAACTTGGTTTGATTATTTTAAAATATTGATAGTCATTTAATGAAAAGTGGAAAATGAAGAACTAAGAATTAAAAATACAAATAAAAAAGCCGAAACCAATGTTTCGACTTGATTTTTATTTGGTAGCCCTAGGGGGAATCGAACCCCCGATACCGCCGTGAAAGGGCGGTGTCTTAACCGCTTGACCATAGGACCATATCAGTGGTAGCGGTAGAAAGATTTGAACTTTCGACCTATCGGGTATGAACCGATCGCTCTAACCCCTGAGCCATACCGCCACATCTTTCGTACGCATTACGCATCAAGATAATGTCATTATATACTAAAAAAAATAATCTGTCAAGCCAAATTTCAAAAAAAATTGTAAAATTTCAAAAAAAATTTCAAAAATGCTCTTTTGTGGATGATTTTTGGAAGATTTAGGGGTTTTTAGTCTGATTAAGGGTGCGAATTTGCTAAAATAAAGATGGATTTTGAAAAACAATTATGGATTTGATACAAGATAAAACTATTAAATGCGCATAATAATTTAAAATATTATCTTGACTTGAGGTTATAAAAGTGATAGTATATATTATAT
>JAFULP010000054.1 GCA_017473285.1 Clostridia bacterium | reverse complement strand
GGTTTTGCTACCGCGGATGCAATCGCTCAAAAAACTGGTGTAGACCCTATGAGCGAGGACCGCATCAAGGCGGGAATTTTACATTGTTTAAAGCAAGCCAGCGACAAGGAAGGTCACACCTATTTAACCAAGTCGGCATTGTACGAAAATGCACTAAAACTTTTAAACTTTTTACCACAAGATAGCCAGCGTCTTGAGCAAGTGCTTGAATTTATGACTATTGAAGGCAGTATCAAATGCTTTACCCATCACGGCGAAGATATTGTGGTTGTCAACCGCTATTACTACCAAGAGTTGTATGTTGCACGCAAATTAATGTTGCTTGCACAAAACATTTTTGAGGGTAAAATTAATTTTTCAAGTTATATTAGCGAATATCAATCAATAAACAAAATAACACTAAACACCGACCAAATTTCAGCAATCAAAAACGCATTAAACAACGGCGCATCCGTAATTACTGGTGGCCCAGGTACTGGTAAAACCACAATTGTAAGATGTATACTAAATATACTAGAAGCAACACGCAAAAAAGTGCTACTACTTGCCCCTACAGGCAGAGCATCCAAACGCTTAAGTGAATCTAGCGGTCAAGAAGCCAAAACCATACACCGAGCGCTTGAAACTAATCCAACTAAGGATGGCGGAAGCATCTTCCACCGCAACGAAAGTAACCCATTGGATGCAGATGTAATTATCATCGACGAGATGTCAATGGTAGATATTAGTTTGTTTTGCTCACTGCTTAAAGCGGTCAAATCCACCACCCGACTTATTATGGTTGGCGACAAGGACCAACTTCAATCAGTTGGCGCAGGCAATGTTTTGCGTAATATTATCGAATCAGAGCAAATACAAGTGTCATTCTTAAATCAAATTTATCGTCAAGATAAGGATAGTTTAATAATTGTAAACGCCCATTTAATAAATAATGGCAAAATGCCAACCATCAACAACGCCAGCAAGGACTTCTTTTATGAGCAGAACAATAATCCTGACGATTGTGCCAATAAAATTATAGATATGGTGGCAACACGCATCCCTAATTATTTTAAAATTGACAGCGACCGCATACAAGTTTTAGCCCCAATGCGAGCGGGCGTGTGCGGGATTGATAAC
Organism: Clostridia bacterium; assembly: GCA_017473285.1. Taxonomy (GTDB): domain Bacteria; phylum Bacillota; class Clostridia; order Christensenellales; family UBA1242; genus Onthoplasma. The sequence continues at coordinate 1,474 of JAFULP010000054.1, read as the reverse complement.
TTAAATAAAAAATTGCAACAAGTGTTAAACCCATACTTTAAAGGTATGCAAATCGAACAAGAATTTACCAAATACCATGTTGGCGACAAGGTGATGCAAATTGTCAACAATTACGAATTACAATACTACAAAATAGGCGAAAAAGGCGAAAGAGTTGAAGGCTCAGGCGTCTACAATGGCGACATTGGACACATTATTGAAATACTACCAAACACTTATGATGTAACAGTTAAGTTTGAGGACGGAAAAATTTGCACCTATCCTAGAAGCGAGTTGCATCAATTAACACTTGCCTATGCCATAACAATACACAAAAGCCAAGGTAGTGAATTTGATGCAGTGGTCATACCATTAGTATCGGGTGCTCCAATAATAATTACACGAAATTTACTATACACCGCAATCACCCGAGCCAAAAAAGTGGTAGTACTAATTGGTAGCAAGCAAAATTTAGCACGCATGATTTACAACAATTACACCGCCAAGCGTTACACTTTGCTAAAAGACTATTTGCGTGACGAATGTAAAAAATATAATCCTTAGGAAAAATTTATGAATGTATTTACCAAAATTAAACAAATAATAATTGATTCATTTTATCCAAAACACATAAAATGTATTTGTTGTAAAGAAGAATTAAAGTCTAGAAATGTTTATGATATGTGTGAAGATTGTTATAGCACGCTCCCTTTTATTAAACACAATTTTTGTATAAGATGTGGGCTTAAATTTGAAAAGGACGGTTCGGGCACTTGTTTAAATTGCAAGGCGACTAACTTCAGTTTTGAATTTGCTAGGTCAGCTGTAAATTTTGACGACAAAGTTATACCAGTAATTCATAAATTTAAATACGCACGATACAAATTCTTGGCAGAGCCATTATCATATTTGCTTTACGACACACTACTTACTCAAGATTGGAAAATTGATTTAATTTGCTATGTTCCATTATTTTCAAAACGAGAAAAGGAGCGTGGCTACAATCAGTCACGAGAACTTGCAAACAACTTATCCACACTTAGCAACATCCCAGTATTTGACGACATCGAAAGAACTCGTGACACTCCTACCCAAACAAAATTATCTCGCAAAGAACGACAAGAAAATGTAAAAGATTGTTTTAAAGTCACCAACAAATCCCGCATCAAAAATTTAAATATTTTAATTATTGATGATGTATTTACAACTGGCAGTACCAGCAATGAAATCAGCAAAGAACTTAAAAAGTCAGGCGCAAACAAAGTGTATGTACTAACAGTTGCACACGCAGGATTTAAACAAAAAATTTAATTACAAAAAAAAATAAAATATTGAAAAATATTTTATTTGTTTATTATTTATATCTAAAAATACTTAAAAATAGCGATTTGTTTAATTTTAATATCCGCTTTTTATTAAAATAAATTATTTTTAATTTAAAATTATTTTAAAATAATTTTAAATATTTAATTTTAATCAATTTAATTATTTTATT
>JAFULP010000053.1 GCA_017473285.1 Clostridia bacterium | reverse complement strand
TAGCCAGTCACCAAATCCCATATTATAACTATATTTATCGTTTTTATCTTTAAACAATTGACGCTTTAATATCTCGTATTCATTATCGCTTGCAAGTTTAAACTCTTCATGCACACGCTCATACACATCAAGCACGCCTTGTGGGCACTTCTTTTCCTTAGCCTTTTCAAGCATCTTGCCCGAAATTGTAATAGCATTAGCCCTTGTGTAATTAATGTTAGACATTATTATGGACTCAATCACTTCAATACACTTGCTTTCAAACTCTTTTTTATTCAAATCCATATCCTCACCTCATTTATATAGTTATCAATATAATATACAACTTTTTCACTTTTGTCAATAAATTTATAACTCATTATCATTTTTTTATTCAAAATTAAATCAATTCCGCCATCAATACTTTACTCATTTGCATATCATCACTTAATTATATATTAAAAAAGACAAATAGTTGCCTATTTGCCTTTTATATTTTAACCTAGCGCCATATACAATGTTCTGATATATGTTGCTTCGTTGTTGTAGGTGTAAACAATCTCATAACCATCGCTATATTTACTTACACTTATTGTAAAGTAACTAATTTGAGTATTGTCGTCCACATCTATCGCCTTATTGTTGTAGGTTATCAAACTTAGTAGTTCACGCTTTAATGCAAGGTTAGCGTCAATGTCGGTTTCAGTTAACTCTGTGCTATCGCCCATAGCATTGCCAAGCATTGCACTATACGCCATTTGACCGCCATTAAGCGCTTTAGCCTTAATCATAATGTTGAAGTACACTTCCACCTCTCGTGATGCCGTTCCACCAGATATTGTAATTGTCTTAGATGGGTTATCGGTGTTAACATAACTGCTAATTCCGCTTAATGTTACACTGCTTGACGAACTGCTACCCACACCAATGGATGCGTTAGTCACTTGCTTAAATCCGCCAACATATTCCCATACTTTTACATATGGTGCAATATCAATTGTTGCATTATTATTTACGATATTGCTATCATCAACTGTTAAGGTAATGTAGTACTGACCGCTGTTTGAGTTTAGGCTAATTGCATTACTATGTCCAACCAATACATAGTATGTTGCCTCAACGCTAAACACGCTATTTCCGCTAGAAGTGCCCTTATAAGTTACTTGCTTTAATGAATATCCATCACCTAGTGAACTGATAACTGTTGACACTTTGCTATACGAGCCACCTGTTACAAATATGTTATAACTTGCGCCTATGCCAATAATATCTACATTGTAATAATTTTGATTACCAATTTCGCTAGTTAGGAAGAATGTTCGTAAAGGCATAGCATCAATTGCTGTAATGGTGTTGTTGGCTTTAATTGTCCAATTATCTTCCAACAATGATGCACCAGTTTCAACCGACTTTAATATAAATGTAAATTCGGTTTGATTTGTAAATAGAGCGTTTGGCAATGTGCCAGTAACTTTAGCACCTGAAACTGTTAAATCAGTAATTTGCTTTTCAGTTCCGTCTGGCAACCTAATCAATGCGGTATAATCGCTTATATTATTTACTACATCGTTAAGTTGATAATATTTACCGTTTTCAAATGTAGGTTTATCGCCACTTAGTTGTGTAAATGTGCCATTATCATTTTTGGTATAGCAACTTGCATACACATTTGCCCACTCGCTATCGCTTACATTTAACACTGGAGTTACAGACGCATACATACCACTATTTGATGTATCCATAATGGTAATTGTTGAACCATTTGTCCAAGCATTATATCCATAAGTAATAGTTTTATCACCTTCATAAGCCTTGTTTACGCTAATATTAATATCATTATACACTTGATAATGTGCGTAATAGTATTTACTTTCGCCGTTATACTCAACTGTTAGGCGTATGCTTACAATTTGATATTCGTTACTATCGCCAGTTGAATACTTAACGCTAGGCAATGTGTATAAGTAAGAATTGTCAATATAATTAGGTGCAATACTTTCCCAAGCGGTTGATTCCTTGATTGTTTTAACACTTGTGCCATAATCAAATACCGCCACCTCAAATGAAACTGTTGCATCACTATCTAATATCGAAGTGGTTACATTGCCACTTGTGCCATAGCCCAAACGATATGAACTAAACGCATATTTACCACTGTCATCCGCATTTGGTTTTGCGGTAAACAATGAAATTTGTGTATCTGACACATATCCCGTTCCTTGACCAACATTAATTTGGTTGTTGTACTGAGCGGTTGTGTTATCGTATTGATGCACGGTGATTATAAACGATTCGCTATAACCAGTTCCATTTTTTGAAGTCACATTTAATGTAAACGAACCTGATGGGTTGCCAGTGATATACAATTTACCATTAGTGTCCACCCTTACCTTATCAACCAATTCTTGGCTAGGGTTGCTAATCTTAAATTCTAGGTAACTACTTACATCACTCGCACTTAATATCGAGTTGCTTCCGTTGTATAATGCCTTGTTAACAACATTTCCGTTGCTATCCTTAATTACATTGCCTGTTGAATATTGCTCAAGCGTTATAAACACATTGTTATAATTTGCTCCACTTTCACTTTGCAATAAGTCAATCACAGTTTCATTTCCACTTAGTGTATAGATGTTAGAACCTAAATAAAGTGTTGCACTATTTCCACTTTGAAGATTAGGATTTAAACCAATCTTAATGTCGTTTTGTAGCATTAACTTGTAATAAATTCTACCTATTACGTAACCGCTATATTTAACATTAAATATCATAGTTACATCTGTGTTATCCGCCACACTTCGTGACAATATGCTTTGCTTAGTATCATTGTAGTACACCACGCTTGTGTTGGTAGCGCTATAATCTAACCCGTTGGCAAAGTGCCAATGTGATTCAAAGCCATTTATTGCACCAACATATTCTATCGAATAATTGCTACTTGTAAATACATCATCAATATTTGTAGCCGTTACACGAGCCGTGCCGTTATAGTTATCGGTTAGTTTGCCAATTTCAGTTCCGCCATATGCGGTTTCATATCCATTGCTTGATGCTTGATTATACGCATAACTTACGCTATAATTTGTCACAATCAAATTAATTTCGCCAACCACACCATTCATTGTGATAATTGTGACTGTTATTTGATTGTACATCATACTGCCCAAACTTCCTATGCTGTCAACCTCAATTTTACTATTGTAGCCATCAGTGGTCGTGGTAACACTTTCAAATTTAAATGTTAGATTTGTATTAGTAGTTTTCACCCAACCTACTTGACCCGCAATTTCATCATTTGGCAAATACTTTAAGTATGCTAATTCAAATGGATTAGTTGTATTTTCCAATTGCTCAAAAGTCACTGAAATATAATCTAATTTCCCATCATTATCGCTATCCACTTGCAATAATTCTTCATTGTATTTAATATTGCTGTAATCGGTATCTTCGGTTAACACTAGGAAGTTATATTCAATAGGAGTCGTAATGGTTGTATTTGTCATCTTTAACACAACCGTTGGTGGGTTATCATCCCTTCTAAATGTCAACTCGCCATTATCGATGCTTGATACATTTGTACCACTTGGTGCATCCAATTCAAAGTTTAGTTTGTTTGGATTACCATCGGTTAGCAAACCTAGTGCCACAATGTTGTCATATCCGTAATATTGGTTGCCGTAAATATCGGTTATCGCCAAGCGTGAAGCGTACACTTTATCAACGCTTGTTTCGCTAGTGCCAAAGAAGTTGTTATCAATACTTTGTTCGTCATCTGCCTTTAATAATAATTGTTGATTGTTAACCACTGTTTCGTATGTTGCACCGTCCACCTTATAGCAAGCACTTAATGTATAAGTTTTTGGAAGGGTAATATACAACACATAACTTTCAGCATAATTGCCGTTATCGTTTGCAACTGTGACATTTAATCTTAAATTAACATCTTGCGCACTATGAACAAAATATAAATCGCTTGTGTCGCTTATATCCACACTAGATTGCAATCCGTCCATTACAAAGTATGAATACAAATTATTTTCATCAATTCGCAATTCATCACCACTGTCGGTTGTCAAACTAAATTTAACCGAACTAAAGTTACCAACATTAATAGTCATATATGTAACTGGTGAAGCAGTTGCATCAGTTGTGTTTTGAATTTTAATTGTTTTTTCAGTGATAACCACACCTAATATGCTACCCACTTGATTTTGAGTTGTATGACCTACCACTTCTGGTACAACTCTTGTTGCAGTTGGATTGTTGCCAACATTTTGGTTATAAGTTGCCACAATGTTTGGCTTAACTGTTATGTCAATAATTTTACTAATATTTGGCACAACCGATGTTAATGTAATTTTAATTCTAACCTTATATTCACTATTTGATGGTGTAAATTGCAATATTTTATCCAGTGTGTTGTGATTTACGCCACTGTGAGAGCTTTCCCATGTTGCGCCATTGTTGGTAGAATATTCCACATTATACTCACCAGTATAGTTCCCAAATATAGTGCTTAATTTAAAGTCATTTTCAAAGTTATCAGTTCCATTCCAGTTGCCTACTGTAAAGTTTGTAGTAGTGTCGTTAAAGTCATATTTGTTAATTGTAATTTGCAAATACGCTTTAAAGCCCGAACTATAAGTTAATTCTAAATAGAATGATACATTAATTTCGCCAATAGCCTTGATTAATTTCAAGTTTGTACCATTAATGGTTGCCACCACATCGTACGCTTGTGTAGAAGTATTGTAAATGCGTACATTGTTTCCGTCAAAACTTAACACATCAGTATAAGTTTTGCTCGTGTCAAATTTAACACTTGACAATTCTCCACCATGAGTGCCAGTCACTTCAAGATAATTTGCTTCGCTCAAATTAATTGTGTTAGCGCTTATATTCTCATAACTATATGCCAAATTCTTGGCTTTATAAATATAATAACTTCCATCAATTACTGTATCAATTAGTTCGCCTGTTTTCACATCAACATCTGGTTGTAGCACAATGTTATAGTTACATACATGCACCAAAGATGTTCCACTTTGAATTACAACTGCCACAACAATGGTTTGAATGTTAATGTTTGGTGTTAATACTTGAGTATTTTCAATCAATTTGCCATTAGCAATATTATTCAACACCTTTTCGCCCAAATTGTCATAATTATCTACCATAAATAGATAAACATTTGTGCTATTTGTGTCAATCAAATCTGAGCCAATTTGCGCTACAGATGAAATGTCGTTTCCGCTATTACGAATAATCTCAATAATAGGTTGTTCGCTTGTCAACTGTTTAGTTATTGTTTGAGTTCGTCGTCCAGCAGTTACTGTCACATCATCAAATTGTTCGTCATCTACAATTTTTAATGCATAATAGCCATAAGCCGAAGTGCCTTTTTCGTACACTTTAAACAGCACATATCCAGTATAGTCAAGGCTTTCAGAGATTGCTATAGTGTTGCCGTTTAATGCCAAACTTTCGCTCACATTTTCAACATTTGATGCGTATGTGCTTGACACCGCCACCAATTCAACTTTATCAATTGTCGATTGAGTATTTACATTTTTAACAAAGTAATTTAAACTTCCCCAATCGCTAGGCTCGTCACCTGTTACCAATTCAAAGTTATTGGTTGATGTGTTGTATTTATAATATTTGCCATCTTCATATGCTTGATTTGTAATGTGTGCGTATGTATAAGCATTATATCGTACAACATTTAATAATTTGTCTTCAGTTAAATTAATTATGTCGCCCTTTAGTGCTAAATCATACTTAATTCTTGCACTTTCGGTCCAATTGTCTACGCTTACATCATAACCCAACCATGCACCTAAATCGTTTACATCATATTGGTTGTTTATGCTCTTTGTAAATTCTTCAATACTTGCATTAAATGTGCTATATGATGCTGATGCTGTATCTTCCACATTATAAGGATAATTAATGCTTACAGCACTACTATTTACAACTGTAATTTGAGCGTTATAACTATATGTTGAGCCGTCGCTATATGTTAATGTTACTGGGATATAACTTACATAATTATTACCTTTAGCATTAAATGTTATTGTATATTTAGTTTGAGTGTCATCTTCAACATAATTGCTTGTTTGAATTTCATAATCTTCACCTGCACCAAAACTGATCGAAGCAACTTTGTTATTGTACTTTTCAGCATTGATATTAAACAATCCCTTATCTGCCACATTTCCGTTATCATACAATACATAACTTGTACTACTTAATAGCACATCTGTTGATGCGTTTACCTTGTAAGGCAATATGTAAATATTGTATACTCTATTTGTACTAATATTATTGTTATTAAACACCGCTTCAATGCTGTACTCAACATTGTCAACATACTTAGTTCCAGCCGATAAATTTGTGCCAAATCCACTATATGTCAACTCAAATGTAGCAATATTACTTAATTGCTTAAATTGATTATCTTCAACATAATATTGATTTGCAACATATGGGGTATTTACCTTATTGGTAACCAATGTGTATTTATTTATAGCACTATCATATGTATAATAATTTCCTTGCCAACTTATAGCGTCACTTAATTTGTAATTAAAGTTATAAATTGTTTTTCCAGTACTATCAATTGATATCGCCAAAATATTATTAGCATTTTGTTCGTCCACAAACAAATATGCATTTTGCTTGCAACAAATTACTCTTTCGCCCTGCTCATTGATGCAATAAGCAATATTATCGCCATACATTACAGTGTTAATTAATTTGCCATCTTCATCTACAAACTTATTATTAGATATATCAAAAGTGTAATTTCCTAAATTGCAGTTGCTTCCAATTAACGTATAAGTTGTTCCGCCATAAATCAATTTGTTAGCAATTTGTTGCAATGTTGTGCCGTCATCGTATTTATAGGTTATTGTCAAATTAGCATTATTATAATCTACCCACAAGATGTCGGTTAAATGTAGTTTTTGATAGTACACGCCACCTTCGTCAGTGGTCATTTTTTCGTAACTATCATCCACCTTTTTATAAGTAATGCCTTCCACATATTGTGTTACAACATAATAAATTTCGTTGTTGCGTTGCAAATTGTACATTGTTTGCAACTCTTGTAAGGTGTACGAAGTTGTAGTGTTTGCAGTAATTTCAATATCATCCACTTTAGCATTATTAGCATTCACTATTTGCGATTTAGACACAATTTCAAACTTAATCTCTCCAACTTCTACACTTCCGCCAAATATGCTTAAAATTACATAATAGGTTCCCGC
>JAFULP010000004.1 GCA_017473285.1 Clostridia bacterium | reverse complement strand
GGTATATTTGTTGTAACCATAAATATTATCACGCTAATAATGGTAATTACGCCTGACAGCAAGGACTTAAAGCCAGACAAAAATCCATCGGTGATGTTTTCGATATCGTTAATAATGGTGCTCATGATATCACCATGAGGCTTATTATCAATATATTTTAATGGCACTTTATTAATCTTTTCAAAACATTTATTACGCATACTTTGAGCGGTGCGATTGGTTAAAATATTTTCAAAATACACTTCAAACCACTCAAAAGTGGCGCTGGTTACTGCTTGTATGCCAATAAGAATTAAAATTTTCCCAAGTTTGGCAAAGTTTACAGCATCAACACCAACAACGCAATCAATAGCCCAACCCAGTATTACTGGTAAAAACATATTTAAGCCAATGGCTAAAAATGCAAATATAATTGAAAGAAAGAAATACATCTTATGCGGTTTGGCATAAGTTATAACCTTTTTGATTGTTGGCCATATCCCTTTTAATTGATTGTTTTTCATTATTCCTCTCTTTGTGTTTGTGAAAAATATGTTTCACGATATATTTGACAATTTTTCAATAAATCTTTGTGCGTTCCCATGCCAACTACATCGCCGTGGTCAAGCACAATAATAAGGTCAGCATTTTTGATAGTTGTTGTGCGTTGAGAAATTAATACGGTAGCGCAATTTAAATCTTTTTTAAGCGCTTTGCGCAAATTTAAGTCGGTCAAAAAGTCAAGAGCGCTGGCGCTATCATCCAATATTAACAGCTTTGGCGAGCCTATTAAACTTCTAGCAATGGTTAAGCGTTGCATTTGTCCGCCTGACACATTTTTACCGCCTGCCATAATTTTGTAATCCAAAGTGTTAGGAAAATCTTTTACAAAGTCCCAAGCCTGAGAAGTTTTAAGCGCAGATATTATTTCTTCATCGGTGGCATTGTTTTTTCGTATCTGCATATTTTCACGCAAACTGCCTGCAAATAATGTTGACCTTTGTTGAGTAATGCTTACAATATCTCGCAACTGTTTAATAGGAAAATCTTTAATGTTTTTGCCGTACAGCAAAATCTCACCGCTGTTACAATCATAAAATCTTGTCATTAAGTTAGCAATAGTAGTTTTCCCCGACCCAGTACTTCCTATTATACCTAAAGTTTGATTTGGCATTAAACTAAACGTTAAATTTTTGATAAACATACGCTCTGGGTCAGTTTCACTACGGTCGTATGAAAAACCAACATTATTAAATTCCAAAATAGGTTGAGTATCGTCATCGTTGATAGTTACACGCTTATCGTTAAATATTACACTAGGTTTTGCATTTAACACCTCGTTTATACGATGCGCACTGGCGGTGGTTCGCACAAGATTTACGTAAATACGAGAAGTGGCAATCAATGCATTTGAAAGAGTAATCATATAATTACAAAATGCAATTAATTCGCCTTGGGTTAGCCCACCAACATTAATCTCAACCCCACCAAACCATAGTATTGCAATAATTGCAAAGTCAACTATTAAAAATATTAATGGGTTAAGTAGTGCCGATATTTGGCTGACAGCGATGTTGGTTTTAACCAATTTTTCGTTAGCGTCATAAAATCTTTCTTTTTCTTCGTCTTGATGGTTAAAGGCTCTAACAACCCTTACACCCGATAGGTTCTCACGGGTAATTCGGGATACCACATCAAGTTTTTGCCTAACCAATTTAAAAAACGGCATTGTTTTTTTGGTAAATATTATTAGTATAATGGTAAGCACTGGGATAACTACCAAGAACACAAGTGAAAGTTTTAAATTAATAGACATTGAAAGCAATATCGAGCCAATAAGCAAGCAAGGGCATCTAATCATAACACGGATTAGAATTGATACCATAACCTCAATTTGCGACACATCATTTGTTAGTCGTGTAAGTAATGATGAGGTTCCAAAATTGTCAATCTCCGCATGTGATAATTTGTTGATGTTGCTATACATATCTTCACGAATTTTGGATGCTATACCCACGCTTGCCACTGATGCACATTTTTGACATATAATTGCAAAGCAGAACCCAATTATATTCAAAGCAATTACAATAATGCCATATTTTATAATAAAAGAGGTATCGGCGTGAGCGATGCCGTAGTCAATAATCTTTGCCACTAAAATAGGGCAAGATAATTCCAACAATGTTTCAATAAGTTTACAAATAGGTCCAAGTATTACTTGGAGTTTGTAATATTTTAAATATTTTGCTAAATTTTTCATTAAATAGTATTATACCACATTGAAAATTTATATTGCAAATAAATTAATAAAATTAATTTAACAAAATCACATAAATATTGTGTGGATTAAACAATGTAAAAAGTACTAAAAGAATTTAAACAATAACGAGTAAAATTTAAAATACTGCACAATATAAACTTGGAGGTGCTATAATGAGCGAAAATAAAAAATGGACTCCAGGTGAAGTTGTGCCAAAATCTGGTACATATTCAGCGTATAGCCAAGAAGGCGAAAATGGCGGAAGTTTGTATTTGGAAAAGGGTAAAAGATTCCCTGCAACACAACATTCTGGTAGTTACTATGTACAAGCCGATTAGTACAGCCAACTAAGTAAAAAATCTCACCGAAATCATTTGGTGAGATTTTTTTAATGTTATTTTTCTAATTTATCCAATTTTTCAGTTTTTTCTTTACTTGCTATCTTTTTAACAGTTTTTGCTTCTGGCGAAGGGGTCGTTACCACTTCTTTTAAACTTGTAAGCAATCCTGCCACATTTTGAATTTCGCTAGGCACGATAATTTTGGTTGCTTGACCGTCGGCAAGAGATTTTAACGCTTCGTAACCTTGCAATGTTAAGTATGCAGCATCAGGTTTAGCGTCAATAATCATTTTGATTGCCTTTGCCATACCTTCGGCTTCAGTTTCCAAAGATATACGCTTTGCTTCAGCACGCAATATTGCCGCTTCCTTTTCACCTTCGGCAACAAGAATATTTGACTTCTTTTCACCTTCCGCTTTTAATATTGCTTCACGGCGTTCACGCTCGGCACGCATTTGCTTTTCCATTGCATCTTGAATGTCTCGTGGTGGCAAAATGTTTTTAAGTTCAACACGGTTAACCTTAATGCCCCAAGCATCGGTTGCTTCGTCTAGTATTACACGCATTTTGGTATTTACAGTGTCACGAGATGTAAGTGTTTCATCAAGTTCCAATTCACCCACGATGTTACGCAAAGTGGTTGCTGTTAAATTTTCAAGAGCCGATTGTGGGCGCTCAATACCATATGCATATAGTTTTGGGTCAGTAATTTGATAATACACAACTGTATCAATTTGCATTGTAACATTATCTTTGGTAATAACCGATTGTGGTTTAAAGTCGGCAACATTTTCCTTCAACGAAATTGCAGGACCACATCTTTCAATAAATGGTATTACAAAATGAATACCCGAACTTAAAGTCCTGTGATATTTACCCAATCTTTCAACATTGCGTGCTGTTGATTGGCGCACTTGTCGTATTGACAAAATAAACATAACTGCAACTAGCACAATTAAACATAAAAATATAATAACTCCTGTCATAACAACTCCTTATTTATCTTTATTTATTTTTTTAGCGATTAATTTATTCCCACTAACTGAACAAATTTCAAACTCAGCGCCAACTTCAAGTTGCTCGCCTTCCACGGCATACACTCGCCAAGATGTGCCGTTGATTTTGTGATATGTATAATTTTCTTGAACATCTTTAACCACAAATCTCGTGCCTATTAGGGCATCTGTATTAGTTTTTGCATTGTCATTGCTTAAAAGTTTTAAACAAATCTTTCGGGTGCAAACAAGTAAAATAACCGATACCGCAACAAATATTACCAATTGCCAAATCAATGCAAGGTCGGGTACAAGCGCAACTACTAGCAAAGTTACAAGACCGCCAGCAGCAAACCATATAGTGATTAAATCTGCGGTTAAAAACTCAACTACCAATGCAATAGCGGTTACAATGCCCCATATCCAAAGCCAAATCATAAAGAACCTCCTATCAAATTATATCAATATATATTAAAAAATGTCAAACAAATATCTATTTGTTTCGACAATTTTTTACACATTACTTTATTTAATTGTTTAAAATGAATATCGGGCATCTAAGAACCTAAATGCTAAAATAATAACGATAATCAGTAACGGTTAATCTTGTTCTGCTTTCTTACTTCTTTTGTTAGTATTGGTTAATTTACCCTTATTAGCAATTATTACGCAGGTTAAATAAATTGCCGATATTCCAACTAAAGTATATACAATGCGGCTAAACAGGTTGGCTTGAGTGCCAAATATACCTGCCACAAAATCATATTGCAACATACCAATTGCTAGCCAATTAATTCCACCTAGAATGGTTAATATAAATGCAATTATTTTCAACATAACTATCTCCTAACATTTAATTATCATTATTTTGCGTAGGATAGTTGGATTTATGCGTCAAATTATTAATCTTGTTTTGAGTGCAAGGATTTTTTGATTGCTCGATTTATCGCATTATACTTAATTGGTGTTTTAGTTTTGATTATTTTATAAGGACAGTTATGTAAACAAGCAAAACAACTTATGCACTTATCATAGTTGATAGCGGCGTGTTCGCCAAGTTCGGCATTTTGCATCTCGATTGCCTTCATCGGGCAAGTGCTAACACACACTTTGCATCCTTTGCATAATTTTGAATTAATTATTGGGCGCTTTTGATTGCGATTGTATTCACGCTTGAATGATGACTTAGAGCCAGATTTGATATTTTCTAAGAAGGTTGTGTAATGAAAATCTGAGCACACCAAAGGTTCAATATCATCTCCTAATGTTTGGAACTTAAAATTAAACTTGTTGCGCCTTACACTTTCATTTAATAGCAAACTATCTTCGGGCGATTGATTTATAATTTTAAGTGCGGTTGCGTCCACGCTATAAGGATTTTCGCCAATTAATATATTGTTTAAAATTCGTGGGTCATTATTGGCTTCACAACCCACAACCCCATCTAAAATATTTAAAACAATCTTATTTTCAAGTGCTTCGTATAAATCTATTAAATAGTTGTAGTATGATTTTAGTGTATAGCATCTTGATTTAACTAATTGCTTAAACTTGCCTGGAATAAGCCCAAACAGATTTTGGCTACATCCAATTACTCCTAAGCTCTTATCACATCTAAACTTGCCCACATTTATAATGACGTCCGCATCATTAATGGCGTCAATTACATATATATCTCTACAATATTCACCATTAGGATTGGTAATAACCGAGAACTTGTCATTGGTGTTAAGCGTTGCATGGCCATTGTTGCTTGACTGGAGCATTTGAGTTTTAACATATGCATTATCAAGTGTAGAAGAATTGAAATCGCCTTTTGGAGAGTCCGCAATTATACACTTTGCACCAATTTTTGCAATTAATTCCGCCAATGCAGTTATAATATTAGGGTTTGTAGTTTTTGCAACATTTGGCTCAGTGCAATTGTATATGTCAGGCTTAATTAACACGGTGTGGCTTGGTTTAATAAAGTGATTTAACCCGCCAAGTAAATCAAATCCGTCTTTCAAAGCCGTACCAACAATATCGGTGTCGTACTCCTTACATATTTTTACAGCAACCTTTGTATCACGCATAATGCACTCCTTTTCATTATAGAATATATTATTTAAGCAAATAAGTCAAATGTATTTGATTTTTTTTAAATTTTGTATTATACTACATCGGTAAATATAAAGAAGGTCGATTATAAAAATTTTAATCTAAAAGGATACTATTGTGATAAGAATTTGGGGCAAAGTATTAGTAGACGAAAAGATAACTAAGCACTCAATTGTAAGTGTACAACCTAGCGAGTGTACTTTTTTTGATATGATTAAACAGTTGTGTGAAAATTTGGACATCCCAACCCCAGTGTTATTAAACAAGCATGTAGTTGACTTTAACAAATTTTCAATGACATTGTTTAAGCCTGCCGATTTTGTTGAAAGTGTAAATTTTGACAAGTTTATCATTGAATATTTACCTGAGCAATAATAACATAATTTGCAACACTTGAATATATTTAAGTTAATAAGAATATACTGTAAATAGCGACAATACAATTAAGTAAATACAATTTAAACATTTTTAACAAAATTTGTTGACTTTTTAATATTTTAGTTGTATAATCACTTCCGTAAAAGTTAAAACTTACTTTTGCGTATAATAGTAATATGGTGTTTAAATAGTTAATGTTTAAGCATAACACCTAATTCAGTTTGTTAAAACTGAGTTTTTTAATTGATAAAAGGAGAAATTTATTATGGATGAAAAGGTTTTTATAAGTGCTGAAGGATTGGAAGAAGTTAAGGAGAGATTAGCATATTTAAAAAGCACTCGCCGTAAGGAAGTTGCAGATAAAATTGCTGAAGCCCGCAGTTATGGGGATTTGAGCGAAAATAGCGAATATGACATTGCTCGTGAAGAACAAGCAACCGTTGAAGCCGAAATTTTTGAATTGGAAAATAAGGTTAAAAACGCTGTAATCATCGACCCTAACAAGATTAATACATCAAAGGTGAGTGTTGGTTGTACTGTGGAAGTGCAAAATGTTAAACTTAACCGCAAGTTCACATACAAGATTGTAGGCGACACCGAATCGGACCCACTTAATGGCGTTATCAGTAACATCAGCCCTGTAGGTGCTGGCTTGATGGGCAAAAAAGTTGGCGAAGTTGCATCAATCAAAACTCCAGGTGGATTGGTTGAATTAAAGATAATTAAGATTACTGCTTAATACAAAAATTGAAACAGTTATGGTTTTTATCCTAACTGTTTCTTTTTATGCAATAATTACTATTTGATATAATAAAAACATTAAAGCAAGATATTTAATTACGCCTTGTGTGGTTATAACAACGCACCATATTTTGTTCAAAATTTTTAAATTTATTTCAAGTTTTTTCTTAAGCCTAATACGTAAATTTGTTTGTAATAATTGATGATAAATTATTAATTTTAAATTAATATAACAAAAGTTATCCACAATTTATCAACTTTTTGTCACACTCAAAAATCACCTATTTTTAAGCATATTACAAAAGTTATCCACCGAGTTATCCACCAAATGTGG
>JAFULP010000052.1 GCA_017473285.1 Clostridia bacterium | reverse complement strand
TATAGCACAAATGCTCCCGCTCAAATATCCAACCTAGTAATTACCAGATTTGATGACCGCCCAAATTTTGCCCGTGTGGAAGCGGATATCAATATTCCAGTAATCGTTACTTACACCGACGCCAATGGCGTTACAGGCACTGCCACCGCCACAGTCACCATTCACCAAGATGTAATTCTGTATGTGCCTCAACCTTCGATTGTTCCTGTTAATGTAGAAGCCTTTGCAAATGTAGTATCCACTATTGGCACTTTTATCGGCGACAACACTTTTAGCGTAACGCTTTGTGTAACATTGATATTGAAAGTGGTTGCCGATGTTGATGTAATTATCCCTTCATATGGCTACACCCCAATACCGCCTTGCACGCCATTTACAAGCGACGAGGTTTGCCCAGGAGCGTTTGAGATGCCCCTGTTTCCTACCGCAGTAGCCCCACAAAGTTCAAACCCAAACAATAACAGATAGTGTTATTGCATCAATTTCACAAATATATTAATGCTTTATTTAGCAAAAAAGAAGTAGAAAATCTACTTCTTTTTATTTAAAATTAAATGTTAACCTATATTTTATTTTAACAAAGTTTGTTCACATTCTTCTTGTATGCGCTTTGCAGATTCTTCAATTTCCTTTTGCATGACTAATTTACGGTGTTCGTTGTATGCCTTTTTGTATTCAGCACTAATCTTTTTGCCACCTTCAATCAATTCGCTTGCTCTTAACTTTTTATACACCCAACTAGCATAATCCTTATCGTAAGTTGTAGTGGTGTTAGCAAGCATATTCTTATCTTCAATATCACAACTAAAATCAGTAAAAATACCTTTTACTATACCTTTAAGTTTATCTTTTTTTCTTAATTCAATAGTAATAGTTCTTCTATTTTTAGTACCAACCAAGCCCGCAACCGTCATTTCACCACCATGATATTGTTTGCCAACCTTTACTAAAATAAATTCAATTAATTCTTCACTTGATAGTTTGCTTATGTACATATTTTATATCTCCTTTTTATTGTAATTATTTTACACCTTATTTAAGTTTGTGTCAACAATATATTTCAAACACATTAATTATTTTGCACATTGATTGCCTTTTCAATTGCATCCGCAATTTGCTCGGCTCCCACCTTTTTATCGGCACTAGTAGCAATAAACATATTTTTGTTATGCCTAATACAATTTGAAATATCCGCTATATTTTTATTTAATTGGCTACGAGATAGTTTGTCCGCTTTTGTTAGCACTATTTGATAAGGAATACCCAGTTCTACCAAATAATTAATCATCATTTTGTCCAGTTCACTTGGCAAGTGTCTACTATCAATAAGCACCAACACTAACTTTAGATTGTGAGTGTTGTTAAAATAATCATCAAGCACTCTATCCCACTCTTTTTTAATCTCCTTGCTGGCTTGTGCAAATCCATAACCGGGTAAATCCACTAAATATACTTTTCTGTCAATCTCAAAATAGTTTACCAATCTAGTTCGCCCAGGTGTGCTGGAAGTCTTTGCCATTTTTTTGTTATTAGCAAGCATATTGATAAGGCTACTTTTGCCCACATTGCTTCGCCCAACAATTGCCACTTGTGGCAATTCGTCCACAATAAACTCACTAGGCTTGCTGGCACTTTTTATAAACTTAAAATTAATTAATCTCATATTATCTCCAAATTTTTATTTAAATTTATCAAATATATATCAATTTTAACATAATTTATAAAATTTTGCAAGATTATTTATTAAATCAATTTTTTGCCCTAACACAAAAAGTTGCCAATTTAAAATATTTATTACCTTTTTAGCGTAAACTAATGTATGCAAAAAATTAGTGCCAGCGTATTAATTGTACTATACATTATAATTTTGATGCTCACGGCATATTCGTGCGGTGTGGTTTTTACATACCCTAAAAAATATGAAACGGAGATTGCCAAAGTGTGTGCCGAATTTGAAATTAGCATTCCAACTTTTTATGCTTTAATCAACACTGAAAGCAGTTTTGACCCAAGCGCCAAATCGCCCGCTGGTGCAATTGGTTTAACCCAAGTGCTTCCTAGCACCGCTGAATATATTTGCGTTAAAAACAATTTGGATTACACTCAATTTGATTTATATAATCCAAATGACAATTTATATATTGGAGCAATGTATCTTAGATATTTGCTAGATAAATTTGACGCCACCTACACCGCCCTTGCCGCTTACAATGCGGGTGAAACAGTGGTGCGAACTTGGCTTAATGACGAGCGATATTCGTATGATAAAATTTCGCTATATAACATCCCATACAAAGAAACCGCCAAATATGTTGATAAAATTAAAAATGGTGAAAAAATATATCGTGAATTTTATAAATTAAAATAAAAATATTTAAAAATAATATTTATTTAATAAATAAAATATTTTATTTTAACTAATATCTTGCTTAAATTAAGTAATTTATTTTATGCTGTTTTATTTTAATTAATATTTTATTTATTTTTATTTAATATTTATTTTTGATTTTACAATTATTTATATTTATAATATGTTTAATTTTATTATTTAAATTTTTTATCAATAATTATTAGTTTAACAATTAATGCAATCAAGTACACCGCACCTAATATTCCTATCGCTGAGTATAGATATTGCACAATAAAGTTAAAACCTAAATAGGCAAGTATTTGGCTGGTTAGCAAAATCATTGCAACAATAAAAAGTTTGTTACGCTTACTTTTCATTGACACTTCAAGACAATGATACGAACTAATTTCAAGTGTGGTAAACAACGCAAATATTACACCCATTAAATACAAACCAAAAAATATATTGTCAAGGTTTTTGCTTAAACTCAGCATTGGCATATCAGCATTTAGGTTGCCTATTGCAAAAGCCGATAATAAAATAATTAACGAGATAATTGCACCCGACACAATCGCCAATCCTTTGGGCTTAGATTTGGTGTTAATAAGCACTGAGATTAGTGTAATAAAATTTTCGCTACAAAATATAATTGGATATGCAATATCAATTGCAATGTTACCATTTAATGTAAAGTTTGTATCAAAATTAGCACAAGCATTAATTAGTATTATGCTTATAAGTATTGGCACTACAATATTGGCTATTTGTTTGATGCGAGTTACCCCGCCCAATACTATAAAAAATGTTACAATGATTAAAAATAATGACACAATAGGCAATCCAATTCCTAGATAATTACGCACAATATTATCGCACCCCGCCAGCATTGCGGAGTTGGTTACTATAAACAATATTATTAGTACAATATTTCCAATTTCGCAATATTTACCAAATGCAAATTTGTTTAGTTGGGTTAAGTTTGTAATATTATGCTTGTGTTTAATGTGTAATATGTATATTGTAAGGGCTACAAACACACAAAAAAACACCACCACGCTTAACACCACGCTCTTCCCGCTAAGGAAAAAGTGTGCAATTTCCTTACCCGTGGCAAACCCAACACCTACTATTGAACTAATTATAAAAAACAAGTCAAATAGAAACAACTTGAACCCTTTCATATTATTTAATATGATTTTTAAATTCAAATAATTACCTTTTGGCTTGTTTAATTATGCTTTGTATTACTTATATTATTAAATCTTAAATCAATTTAATAAAAAAGCCCTATTAAATAGGACTTGTATATCAATTACTCTTGCTCGTCGGCTAAAATAATGCGTCTACATTCTTCACAAGGTAGCATACCTTTTTGCTTCAACTTTTGAATAAAGTTAAGTGATTGTTCCATTTGGCATCCGCCACAACGATTGCCCTTTAAATGTACAAATACCGGGAATATATTATCGTTAAGCATTGACTTATATTTTTCGTACATCGCACTATCCGCTTGCTTTTCCAACTTTTTGATTTGGGCTTCGATGTTTGCAATTTCTGGCATTGCATTTTCATTTTTCTTAGCAATCATATCCTTTAGGGCATCACACTTTGCCTTAGTATCCTTTAACTTGTTCATAGCGGCATTGTAATCATTTAGCAATTTTGCACCCTTATCGGTAAGTTCACGCATACGTTGCTCAAGTATTGCAAGTTCGCTAGTCAAATAGTTTGCATCATCAACCAAATTGCCAATGCTATCAATATTAGCCATTTCAGGCTTATGCTTAGCAGTAATTTCGGATTTAGCAATCAACATTTCGTACTTGCGATTGATTTCATTAAATTCCTTAATAATTTCATCCGATACATCCGCAATATTGTTTACAAAACTTCTGCCTTCCTTCATCACCTTGGTAAATTCAACCAACAATTTACTTTCACGGCTATTGTCTACACCTGATTTAATTTTTCTAATTTGCCTATCAAGTTCTTGAATTTTTAAAATAGTTTTCATTTTATTTTACTTTTATTAGTGTTTTAAATTCTTCTGCCCCACATTCCGCCTTTGCTGTCCTTATCGTCGTCATCATCAACTAGCAATTTCTTTAGTTTGGATGGTTGACGAAGTTTACGCAAAGCCTTGGCTTCAATTTGACGAATACGCTCACGGGTAACGCTAAATTCAAGCCCCACTTCTTCCAAAGTTCTTGGATGAGCATCATCAAGACCATAACGCAAGCGTATAACTTTTTGCTCTCTTGGAGTTAAGGTTTCTAGCACGCTCATAAGTTGCTCTTTAAGCATATTTTGCATTGCAACATCGTGTGGAGATAATGCGGTTTCGTCCACCACAAGGTCACCTACCTTGCTATCCTCCTCATGACCAATTTTGCTTTCTAACGATATAGGGTCTTGAGAAATGCGTTGAATTTCGGTAACCTTTTGCACGGTTGTGTTTAAACGTTCGGCGATTTCTTCCAAGGTTGGTTCACGGCCTAGTTCTTGAGTTAAGTCACGCTCGGTGCGATGTTGACGCAAAATAGTTTCAATCATATGCACTGGGATACGGATTGTGTGTGCTTGGTCGGATATTGCACGAGTGATGCTTTGGCGAATCCACCATGTGCCGTATGTTGAAAATTTATAGCCCTTAGTGTAGTCAAACTTTTCAACCGCACGATACAAACCAATATTACCTTCTTGAATAAGGTCCAAAAATTGCATATTATACTTGTTTTGATAACGCTTAGCAATACTTACAACAAGACGCAAGTTGCTTTCAATCAATCTGTTACGAGCATAGGTCGCTTGTTCGCCACCCTCAATCAATATTTTGCTTAGTTCTTTTTCTTCTTCAGGAGTAAGTAATGGAATCTTGCCAATATCTTTTAGATACATCTTTACAGGGTCGTTTACATTAATTTGGCTAACAATGTCATCAAACTCCTTATCGTCCACTGGAAATTCAGGCACTTCATCAATAATCTTAATGCCTTGCTTAATCAATTCATCTTTAATCACTTGCACTTGCTCCGCATCCAAATTAAATGCATCAAGACGCATGCACAAAACATCTTCCTTGATACTATCCTGACCCTTTTTGCGTAAGGCTTCAATGATTGTATTTGCTATTTCTTTTAAATTTTTATCCATTTTTTTGTTCTCCTATTGTAAATTCTTTACTTATTGCATCCAAAATCCAGTAATTTAGATATGTTTCAAACGACAATTTGGACTCAACATAAAATTTGTCCACCGCCGTCATCAGCC
>JAFULP010000051.1 GCA_017473285.1 Clostridia bacterium | reverse complement strand
GAAAGTGGCTTAAAAGCATCGTTTGTAAGGCACTTAAAATCGGGCGAAAAGAAGGAAAGTGTTGAGCGAGAATTGGCAACATTAAAAGTTAAGCATCATATTGTTGAAAATATTGAAGCAGAAGTGCATTGTGAGCAAGATAGCGAACAATACATAAAATTTATAGAGAAGAAGAATATCGAATCAAAAGGCGCTATATTGGACCCTGATAGCGAACTTGCAAAGTGCTACTATTATGCTGAGTGCAAAAATGCAAATCCAAGAGAAATTGAAAGGTTGAAGAAAGACCCTGAGTTTGCTAAAAAATTCCAAGAAATTGCTGAAAAGAGATTGAAAAAGGGCGCTTTGGGTAAGCACGACGATAAGAAAGCACAATCTAAGCGCACTGCCGACAAATCTAAGGAAGCAAAGCTTGAAGATAAAAAGACAACTGAACTTGCACCAAAGGCTGAACCTGTACTTGCATTATAGAAGTAATATTTTAATATCAGTTAAAAAGGACTTGAAAATAAATTTAAGTCCTTTTTGCTTTGTAATGGTGTATATTAATATAATTAAGTGATAATTTAACGAAATATAATAATAACTTTGTATTTAAATTATTAAAAATTCTTTACTAAGTTAAAAAATCGTGATATACTATACAAAGAGGTAGATTATGAAATTAACAATGGACAAAATAGTAAATTTATGTAAAACAAGGGGATTTGTGTTCCCTGGAAGCGATATTTATGGCGGTTTTGCCAATACTTGGGACTTTGGACCTATTGGTGTAGAACTTAAAAATAATATCAAGCGTGCGTGGTGGAAACGCTTTGTGCAAGAAAATGATAATAGCTTTGGCGTGGATGCGGCAATACTTATGAATCCAAGAGTTTGGGATGCTAGCGGACACACTTCAAGTTTTAGTGACCCTAAAATGGATTGTAGAAATTGTAAAACTCGTCATCGTGCGGATAATATTATTGAAAACTTTAAAGGTTGCGATGTAATCCCTGACCAAATGACAAATGCTGAAATGGAACAATATATTGCCGACCATGATATTAAGTGCCCAAACTGTGGCAAGCGTGATTGGACACCTATAAGAACATTTAATTTGATGTTTGCAACAAGTCGTGGTACAGTTGATGGGGATAAGGATGTAGTATATCTTCGCCCAGAAACTGCACAAGGGGAGTATGTAAACTTCCTTAATGTGCAACGTACTGCAAGAGCGAAAGTGCCTTTTGGTATTGCTCAAATAGGTAAAAGTTTTAGAAACGAAATTACACCTGGTAACTTCTTGTTTAGAACGGTAGAATTTGAACAAATGGAACACCAATTGTTCTGTAAGGAAGAAAGTGCTTTTGACCATTATGAAGAATATAAAAAGCGTGCTTGGGATTTTGTTACTGATTTAGGTTTAAAGGCTGAGCATTTGAGATTTCACGACCATGACAAACTTGCACACTACGCAAAGGCAGCGTGCGATATTCAATATTTGTTCCCAATAGGTTGGCAAGAACTTAATGGTATTCACCATCGTAGCGACTGGGATTTATCTCGTCACGAGGAATTTAGTGGTAAGAGTATGCAATATCTTGACCCTGTAACCAATGAGCGTTACACTCCAAGTGTTGTTGAATATTCAATAGGTGCTGACCGCTTGACACTTGCGCTTATGTGTGAAGCATATGATGAAGAAGTGTTGGAAGGTGGAGATACTCGTATTGTAATGCACTTGCATCCAGCAATTGCGCCATATAAGGTGGCGGTGTTGCCACTTCAAAAGAATATGAGCGAAAAAGGTCATGAAGTGTTAAACAAACTAAACAAATACTTTATGTGTAGTTACGATGAAGCGGGTAGTATTGGTAAGCGCTATCGCCGTCAAGACGAAATTGGAACACCTTTCTGTGTAACTATTGACTTTGATACATTGGAAGATAATACAGTTACAATCCGTGAGCGTGATAGTATGGAGCAAATCCGTCTTCCAATTGACAAACTTGTTGAATATATTAGTGAAAGAGTAGCATTTTAATTAATGTAAAATTTAAGGATTAAAATTTAATAAAACGAAAAGGAGAAAGTTTATGGGTTTATTTAGTTTTTTTAAAAAACAATTATTAGAAGTTTTGGAATGGAAGGATGCTTCTAAGGATGTATTAGTGTATCGTCATCCAGTAGATAACCGTGAAGAAATTATGAACAGTTCGACATTGGTGGTGCGTGAGTCACAAGTGGCATTGTTTGTGCATAAGGGCGAAATTGCCGATGTATTCGGGCATGGAACATACAAGTTAAACACTGAAAATATACCATTTTTAACCAAAATGTTGTCATTGCCTACTGGGTTTAATAGCCGTATTAAAGCCGAAGTGTATTTTATCAACACCAAGCAATTTATGGGTCAAAAGTGGGGCACTCAAAACCCTATTATGATGCGTGATGCCGACTTTGGCACAATTCGTCTTCGTGGGTATGGTACATTTAGTTATAAGGTGGATGATGCTAAAACTTTTATGCGAGAAGTGTTTGGCACTAATCCAATTTATCGTGTAGAAGATTTGTCAGTTCAATGCAAGTCAATCCTTGTATCAAATATCACCGACGCTATTGCCGAAGCGGGAATTCCTGCGCTTGATTTGGCGGCTAATTATAAGGAAATTGGTAATAAAATTGTAGAAGTTTCAAATCCTGAATTTGTTAAAATGGGCTTAAAGTTGTGCAAAGTTACGGTTGAAAACTTGTCACTTCCTGAAGAAGTGGAAAAGGTTCTTGACGAACGTAGCAAACTTGGCATTTTGGGCGACAAAATGGGCACATACACTCAATATCAATCGGCTCAAGCCATTAGGGATGCGGCAAACAATCCAAGCGGTGGCAATATGGTGGGCATTGGTGTAGGGCTTGGCGCTGGCGCTACTATTGGCAATATGTTTGCGCACTCTATGTCAAATGTTAAGGATGAGCAACATAAGCGCACTTGTATTAAATGTGGTGCGGGCATTGGTCCAAGAGTTAAATTTTGTCCGGAATGTGGTGCAAGTCAAAGTGAAACTTGTCCAAAATGTGGTGAAGCGGTGCAAAAGGGTATGAAATTTTGCGCTAACTGTGGCGAAAAGTTGGTTAAGGAAAAAACTTGTCCTAAGTGTGGCAAGGTGCTAAAATCAACTACTAAATTCTGTCCAGAATGTGGAGAAAAGGTTTAATGGAAATTAATGTTTGTTCTTCGTGTGGTGGGAAAGTTGAGTTTAGTCCACAAGATAAGGCTTTGAAGTGTGTAAATTGTGGAAATATATATCCAATCGAATACAAGCAACAAGTGGTTAAGCATCCAATTATGGACTATAGTGTAAGCGCTCATTTAGATGCTTGGCATAAGGAAAACCGTGCATATAAATGTAAGGTTTGTGGTGCGCAAGTAACTTTTAATAAGTACGACATTGCAACCAATTGTCAGTACTGCCATACAAGTTCGCTAATGCCGTTAAAGGATTTGCCGGGATTTAAGCCCGAAAAAGTAATTCCATTTAAGATTGATAAAAATAGGGCAAAAGATGAGTTTAAATCTAGGGTGTTAAAGCGAAAGTTTTTACCTAATGATTTTAGAAAAAATTTACCTACAACAGATATGGGTGCAACATATTTAAGTGCGTTTAACTTCGAGTGCTTTGTGTCGGCATCATATAAGGGCAGACAACGAATTAGTAGTACAGAGCGTGACAGAAATGGAAGAACTAGGACAGTTACTTCATATAGGTACTTTTCAGGGAATATCGAAAAGCAATTTGATAATTTAGTTGTGGAAGCAAGCGATAAAATTAATCAAGATGAAATAGCAAGTATTTTGCCTTATGATTTTAGTGAAAGTTATGATTATGACAACAAATTTATTAAAGGATATAATGTGGGCTATTATAATCAAACGATTGCAGAGGCACAAGAAGTTGCCAAGCAAGATGCGTTGCATCAAGTGGAGCAAGCAATTAGAAGAAAGTATTCATCGATTGATAGTCTAACTGTAAATCCAACATATTCAAATATAAAGTATAATTACACTTTGTTGCCAGCGTATTTTGTTAACTTTAGTTACAAAAATAAGCCATATATAAATGTTATGAACGGGCAAATGGGCGCAATTGGTGGAAAACTACCTAAGTCGCCAATTAAAATAACATTGTTTGTGTTGATGATATTGTTAGTGTTGGGTTTGCCTATATTGTTTATATTACTTGCGGGCGGTTAGTGTAAAATTTAAGGAGAAGTTATGAAACAAATTGATAAAAATGCATATCAAGAAAAAAGATATGGTCGTGGTCATCTTATATTGGTGGCGGTAATAGTGGCGGTTATTTCACTTGCTATGCTTATTGGTGGTGTTGCGCTATTCGTGCACGGTTGTATAGTTGATGGCGTGTGGAGCACTATTTGGCGTATTGTGTTGGGTGTTATTATGGTGTTATTTGGCGGTTCGTTTGGTTGGGTGGCTATTATGATGTTTGCAACTGCAAGCGCTATGATTAAAGTAAAAGATGGCAATGTTAGCGATGTTGGTAATAGTGCTATGGGCACAGTTAATGTTGTAAAGTGCACTAAGTGTGGTCAAAAATTGGATAATAATGCGACATTCTGTACCAAATGCGGAACGCAAGTTGAAGGCGTTGTTAAATGCGAGTGCGGAACGGTAAATTCAACCGACAATGAATATTGCAAATCTTGCGGTAAAAAATTAAAATAAAAAAATAAAATATATTAGATTGAGTTCTAATATATTTTTTATTTATTAAAATTATTGACTTTGATTACAAAAGTGGATAAAATAGTTAATGTTGATTAACTAAATTGGAGTTAAAATGGATAAATACACAAAAGCAAACATAATCTTTTCAAAATTTAGCAGAGATTATATGGAATTAAAAAAAGACTTACCAATAAGAGCCAGTGAAATGGGTGTACTAAACATAATTGTTAAAAGAGAAGGCCTATTTACGCCTTTAATGATTGCCGAACTTTTAGAAGTATCTAAGCCTATGGTTACTAGCCATATTACAATATTAGAGAAAAAGGGATATGTTGTTAGGCAATCGTCAAAAGAAGATAAAAGAAGTTTTTATGTAATTCCAACAAATAAAGCAAAAGATTTAGTGAAAGCAACAACCTTAAAGGTGCGCAGTCAACTATCTATGTTGGAAAAATCACTTGGCGAAAATGCGTTTAACAATCTTATTGAATTATTAATTAAAGCACACGACAGTATTAAAAATATAAAGGGAGAATAAAAATGGATATTACAGATTTAACTTGGAACCCTTGGCATGGTTGCCATAGATGTAGTGAGGGTTGTCTTAATTGTTATGCATATTTTTTAGATAAAAGATACGGTAGAGATACAAATCAAATTTGTAGAAATAAATCAAATTTTGATTATCCTATTAAAAAAGATAAAAATGGAAAGTATAAATTGCCTAGCGATTCTTTTGTTCGTGTTTGTATGACGAGCGATTTCTTTTTGGAAGAAACGGATGAATGGAGAAAGGAAGCGTGGAATATTATACGCCAAAGACAAGATGTCACTTTTTCGTTGCTTACAAAAAGGGCGCACAGAATTAAAGAAAATTTACCAGATGACTGGGGTGATGGCTGGGATAATGTGCAATTTGCTGTATCTGCTGAAAATCAAAAAAGAGTTGATGAAAGGATACCATATATACTTGATATTTCAGCAAAACATAGATGGATAAGCATAAAACCATTTATTGGTGAAGTGGACTTGGAAAAATATCTTGCCACAGGTAAAATTGAAACAGTGCTAGCAGGTGGAGAAAACTATATGGGTTCTCGTCCGCTTCATTATGAGTGGGTTAAAAAACTTCACGACCAATGTGAGAAATATAATGTTCAATTAATTTTTGGTCAAACAGGGAATGTGTTTGTTAAGGATGGAGTTGAGTACAAGATAAGAAGCAGAACAGACCAAATGGTTCAGGCAGTAAAATCTGGATTAAACTATCCACATATTGATATTGATAAAAGAGTTAAAGAAATTTGTGAAATTAGAGAAAAAATGAAGGAAGCAAAAGGCCAAAAGAGCGGCTGTAATTAAAAATAATTTATATGTTAAGGCAAAGGTCTTCCGCCACCAATTGTGTCAAGCACTCGCCAAGTGGCAGGCCCAACAATGCCGTCCACGGTTAAGCCATTTTCACTTTGAAAATCACGCACGGCTTGTAATGTTGCATTGCCAAACACTCCATCAATTTCGCCTATTGGATATAGTTTGCTAAGTAGCATTTGTTGCAAGTACCAAGTTGCGCCACTGCGGTCGCCAATGCGTACTGTTTTGCCTTGTGGATTAAGTAGGGCGTTCCAAGTGTTGCGCCCAACGATGGCGTCAACACTAAGTCCGTTTTTGCGTTGGAAATCTATTACCGCATTATAACTGCGTGTGCCAAATATTCCGTCTGGGGTAAGATTGTAGCCATATCGATTTAAAAGATATTGGAGTAGTACAACTTTGTTGCCTTGATTACCCCGCCTTAGGGTTGGGTATGCACTAAAATCATTTCTTGGGATGTATTGTACATCAAGATATTGGCAAACGCCCATACATACGCCTTCAGCGACTTGGGTTATGTATATTGGGTTAAGCATAAGTTTTGCTTCTTCAAAATTGGTCATAAAGCCCGCTTCAATAAGGGTGGCTGGGCAATTGACGGATATTAGCATACTAACATTAAGTGTGCCAACGCCACGGCCGTTATTTGATACGGTGTTTACTAATTGTTGATACACATCTTCGCTAAGTTCTTGGCTACGAGTGGCAAATTGATTAAGGCGGGAATAATACACTTCAAAGCCATTGGCATTGTTAAAAGTTGTTCCGTCGCCAGAAGCGTTATATGCAAAGGTAACCACTAAAGTAGGGCGGGTGTTATTGGTTCGTCTAACACGAGTGGTGATGCTGATATCTTGAATTTCGGGCTTGATGTCAACAATATTGTAACCACATCTTAAACATGCTTCAATAAAGGCATTTTTACATCGCCTATTAAACTCATTTTCATAAAAACTTCGATTTATGTAGGGCATTATTGGGGTGCGTTTGCCCACGGTGGGTGGATTAAGCCCATGTTCATCATTTGCGGCTATTAAAAAACTGCTAGCGAGTGCCATTATTATCTCCTTTATATTAATAATATTTTATCAATATTTGTTTATATGTTTTAAATAAAAAAAGTGCGAATAATATTTAATTTGGCACTAGACAACAATAAGTAGATATGTTATAATATTTTTATGAAATATTTATTAGTAGTAAGTTATGATGGAACTAATTTTTCAGGATTTCAAAGGCAAAAGAAAGGCGAAAGGACAATTCAAGAAGAACTTGAAAAAACATTAAAAATATTGCTTAAGCAAGATATTAATGTGGTGGCAAGCGGTAGGACAGATAGCGGGGTACACGCATATAACCAAGTGTGCAATATTGAGTGCGATGAGATTGCTGACTTTTACAAATTTGTGCGCAGTATGAATGGGATTTTGCCCGCTGATGTTAAGGTTAAAAGTATAAAGGAAACCAAACTTCACGCACGCTTTTCGGCAAAACGAAAAACATATTTATATAAAATGTATGTAAG
>JAFULP010000050.1 GCA_017473285.1 Clostridia bacterium | reverse complement strand
GCAACCCCCTTCCTTGGCGATTGCATTGTTAATATACCACACATTCAAAATTATGTCAACACTTTTTTCAAACTTTTTTTAAAAATTTTAAATTTTTTTAATTTTCTTTTACTTTTTGTTGTTTTTTGACCTAATTCAATGCTTTTTCAGTCAAATTTTATCAATTTATATTACTTTAGACCTAAATTTTCATCACTTTCTCTAATTTTCTTTAGCAATGTATACCTTAAAATTTGTTCTTCCCTACTCAATTGCTCAGGTTTTAAGGTTAATGCCCGCAATTTTTTGATGCCCATATCCAAGCATCTTGACACAAACGCCCTACTACGATTAATAATTTTAGACATCTCCCGTTGGGTTAAAATGTCATTGCCAAATAGCCCAAAAGTATAAATTACCGCCTTTTGCTCGTTTTCGTTTAAAAATCTCATATTGTTTATAACTTCTTTAACCAACTCTTTCTCATCAAAGTCCACAAGATTTTCATCATCTTCGCCCAAGATGTCCTTAACGGTAAGATTTTCATTCTTGTTGTTTAACTGTATTGGCTCTTCAAACGAGATTTTATTTTTTTCGCTAAGATTTCGTTGAGCATTTTCAACTCGATAGTATATAAAAATCTCATTTATAATTATGCGAGCCGCATAAGTTGAAAATTTTATATTCTTATTAACATCAAAAGTATCCACCGCTTTAATCAAGCCCACTTGCCCCGCACCAAATTCCTCCATTGTTTCGTTAACACAATTAAATCCCAACTTGCTATTGAGCACAAAATACACCAATTTAACATTTTCCACAATAAGCATTGCCCTTGCCACACTATCTTGCTTGGGAATATTGTTGAGTTTGTCAATTTCATATTCTTTAAAAAGGGATATGATGTCTTCGCTGGTAAGGTTGCCGTTTTTGCGCAACTGGCGCAACCTTTTTTCAATCAATCTATCATTCATATTATAAATATATGCTTAACTCCAAATATTTTAACTAATAATTTACTTTAAATAATTTAACTTTGGTAACAAATGAAAATTATTGTATTTACATTTAGATTACACATAAAATAAAAAGATTGACTGTTACATCAACCTTTTATTACACAAATTATATCTAACCATTAATAATTTGTGATATTAATTACATAGAGATATTTAATTAACCCTTAATTAAAATCTGCGATAAATTCAATATCATTATTATCCACATTGTGCACAATAATTACTTTGTTTAAATCTTCTTTTGACTTGTTTAACACAAATTTGTTGTTAGCAATTCCTTGATTTTGTTCATAACCGCTAAAATCAATTACATAATAGCCATTAGTTCCGTCAACGAAGTATCTAATATTATATCCTTCCATTTCAATCCAAGTCACATTATCGTCATTAGGTGTAATATTTCTACTATAAATAGTGTTGTAAGTGTTTAAATCCATCATGCCAAAGTATGCGCTTTGGAATGTGTATGATTCGCTCTTGGTTACATCGGCATTAATAACAATATTAGTTAATAATGACATATGCCCTTCGCCAGATGCATTTGAAACATAGGTAGATAGTATCAATTCGTATTTACCAGTGGCGATATCCATATCCTCTTCACTATGTTCAACCGTAATATCATTGTCGCTAACGGTAGCAACATAATCAGTAGTTAGCGCATTCAATGAACCTTTAACTTCGCCATTTGCGCCCTTTAATCTATCCAAAGTGTCATAATCCGCCACCTTAGTGCTAATTAAGCCTGAGCCAGTTTTGTATGATACCAATATATGTGAAGTTTTTTTAGTTGCCACATCGCCCAAGTTTTTACAATCTTCATCCACATTAAGCACTACAGGGCTATAACTACCGTTACCAGTAAGCATCCCCACACTGCCAGCCGACTTAATTGTAGCATCATTTACGCAGTTTTCAAACGATAACTTTGCAATGTTCTTAGCATATCCGCCAAGGAACAATCCGCAATAATCAGCCGATATAATCATATTCGCCTTATTGGTACAATCCACAAATCTCAATTGAGTGCTATCACCAAATGCGTGGAAGATAAATGGAGATTCGTTATTATCGTATGCCGACACAAATGTAGGCTTGCTATTTAAATTGTAAATATTAATACTTTCAAACGAATTTTCACCGTCCATAGCATAAGCCACCAATGTGCCTAAATTATCCCCTAAATGCACATTTATGTTTTTAATTGTAGTAGATACAATGCTTTCAATCATTGCACCCTCCGTGCTTACAAATAGTGAACCGTCAAGCCCCTTAATGCTATAACCTTGTCCGTCAATTTCACCCGAAAAATATCTTCCAGACAAATTCAACACACTCAATCCTTCAATGATTGACAAATCGATGTCGTTGATTAATTTAAAGTATGTCTTGTTTTCAGTTTCATAACCCGATAACTCCCAGTCTGAACTTACGTCAGGTCTTGTATATCGCACAGTTACAGTTTTGTAGTTCACATACTTGGTAGTTGACTCACTTTCTTCCCCCGATGTGCCGTTTGGCTTAGCATATGTGGTGCTAACATATTGAGTATAGTCATCAATAATCTTTTTAAATTGCGCCGATGTTGACACCATGTATGGATTGTTTTGCGAGCCATCACCATATTGGGCGGTTACTGTAATATTTTGGTCGTTTAGGGTAAATGAGTCCCACACTCCCGCAAAGCCGTCCACTTCTGGCACAGCAGGTATCACACTTGGGTCCAACACTTCAGTCCCTTCTTCAAATTCCACCACCATATTTTCAGTAGCGCTATTGTTGTCATGGTCAAATGTTACAGTATACTTTGGTGTTTCAGGCTCTTTATCCTTCTTGCCCCCACAACCTGTAAGCCCAAATACTGCCGTTGCACTTAAGGCTAATGCCCCCAACATTATTTTCTTGTTCATAAACTAAATCTCCTTTTGTTAATTAAAGTATAATAATTTTTACATTTAATTGTCAAACATTTTTTTATTATTTGCCAAATTTCCCTATTATCTTGTGTAAGTTTGCCAAAATAATTACTGTTTTCCCCGCCATAAATAATTTCACACCAAATAATTACCGTTAATATCTTACTGTGTAAGAATAAAAATCCACGGGTATAACCCGTGGTTTTTCATATATCGGGTAAAACCCTCATTTATTCGCAGGACGCATAAACGCGTAGTTCGCTAGTGCGTTTCGCGAACCGTATTAATTTTTAAATGGGTCTATCGTTTCAAATATACTTATTTAGTCTATTATTTTATCTTCTTTTATTTGGTTCGCGATATACTCTTTTATCTTTTTCGTGTTTT
>JAFULP010000049.1 GCA_017473285.1 Clostridia bacterium | reverse complement strand
TGCTATACGCACTTATGTAATTTAATGGGAAAGCGGGGTTTTCTGGGTTAAAGTTGCTTACCACTAATTTATAATTTTCAAGTTGGGCTTGATAAAGGCACGCATCAAAAACCTTTTTTACCTGAACTGCAATACGCTCGCATAAACCATTTAATGGGTTGCTGGTGTTTCCTGGGAAAATGCCAGGGCGACTGTCAGTATAAAAAGACATTATTTACCTCCTAAAAAATCTATGCTATTTTATATGAAAAGCATTTGTTTTGTGTGAATATTGCTTAAAAATATGCCTATTTTGTTGCAAAATGTGTTAAAATTTACTTAAAATCTATAGATACTTGAAAAAATTATTAACTTTTGCTATAATAAGTGTTATGAAAGTTTATTCGATATCAGATTTACATTTAGACATTAACAATACCAAACCTATGAGTGTGTTTGGTCCTGTTTGGCATAACTATATTGATGAGATTGTGGCGGATTGGAATAGCAAAGTAAGCGACGAGGATGTGGTGGTGCTGGCGGGCGACTTTAGTTGGGCAATGAAGTTGGATGAAGTGGTGGAGGACTTGAAGTGGCTGGACACTTTGAAAGGTATTAAAATACTAATTAGGGGCAATCACGACTATTGGTGGAAAAGCCCTAAGGCAATACGAGAAATTTTGCCTAAAAACACCTATGTATTGCAAAACGATGCGGTAAAGATTGGCGAGTATATATTTTGCGGTAATCGTGGTTGGCAAATACCTGAAGGGCAATATAATACGGATGAAGACCAAAAAATATATGCTAGGGAAGTGTGTAGGCTGGAATTATCGCTTCAAAATGCCAAAAAGTTGCAAACGGGGGATGAAAAGATTATATTTGTAACACATTATCCACCATTTAACACTAAACGTGAGCCTAGCCAGTTTACTGAGATGCTGGAGCAATATGGTGTGTACAAGGTAATCTTTGGGCATTTGCACGGATATATTCATCCTAAGATGTATTTAAATGAAATCAATGGCATCAAATATTATTTAACCAGTTGTGATGCGGTTAAAAATAAGTTGGTAGAGATTGATTAATAATGGGGACGCCTACGTGTTGGCAAATAAAATAACTTTATTTGATGTTTATTTATATAAATTGAGTTCTTGTTTGAAAATAGCAATCGTTTTTTGTGAAACCAGTTCCAATGATTAATATTTAATAAAAACACTTAAAAATAACCACTTGGGTTAGTCTTAAGTGTTTTTTACACACTTTTTTTAAAATCTATATTGACAAATGTGTCATTTATGATATAATTGCCATAGGAAATATTATGGAACAGTATATTATAGGTTTATTTCAAGAAATGAGTTGGCTAACTATAGCACTGCTTAGTGCTGGTATGTTGCTATGCATTTTTGAGGTGTTTGTACCAAAGGTGGGCCTAACGGGCATATTAGGCATTGCATTGTTGTGCACGGGTATGAGTTCATATTATATTGACGGTTTTAAATTAAATCAATTGCTTGGTATGCTTTCAATTATTGCGTTGCTCTTGGCGGTGTTTATTGTAATTGAATTGATATTGGAAGCCAAGGGTGTGATTAAAAATCCAAATAGATACAAACTTCGTACATATCAAGATGATAACAAGCATTTAAACGAATTAGTTGGAAGCATTGGCAAGGCGGTTACCAACATAGATTTAGGTGGGACAATTGAGATTGATGGCAAACTATATTATGTGATTAGTGATGCGTGTATCGCTAGCGGTAGTGTGGTGCAAATTATAGGGGTTCAAAATAACGCTTTAGTAGTTAAAGCATATTAGGAGTGTATTATGAACAATTTATTGGCTTTAGCAGTTGGTTGGTGGATATTAATAATTTTGGCTTTGGTGCTTGTGGTTGCACTTGTTGTGGTGTGTATCATAATGGTGCCAATGCAAACTTGGTTTAGGGCACTTGTGTCGGGTGCACATATTGGTATGATGCGCCTTGTGGGTATGAAGTTAAGAAAGGTTGATTATAAAAAGATTGTTAATCAATATATTTTGGCTCGTAAGGCTGGACTTAAGATAACCGATAGCGAAATTGAAACCCATCTTATGGCGGGCGGAAATGTTGAAAAGGTGGTTGACGCATTGATTGCTGCCCATAGTGCTAGAATTGACCTAGGTATTGAGCAAGCAATGGCTATTGACCTTGCGGGTCGTGATGTTGTATTGGCGGTGCAAACTAGTGTTAAACCAAGGGTTATTAAAACTGACCGAATTTCGGCAATTGCTCGTGATGGCATCGAGGTAAAGGTGATTGCACAAGTAACCATTAAGGCCAAACTGGACCGTATTATTGGTGGTGCGGATGAGGAAACCATTTTAGCCCGTGTGGGTGAAAATGTTGTGGCATCAGTTGGCAAAGCGCCAGACCACAATGCTGTAATGTCAAATCCCTCATTCTTATCAAAGAATATGGACCCTAAAGATATTGACAAAGAAACTGCTTTTGAAATTATGTCAATAGATATCTGCGATATTGATGTTGGCGAAAATTTGGGCGCTAAACTTCGCATAGATGAAGCCGAGGCTAAAAAGCGTATTTCTCAAGCGGCGGCTGAAGAGCGCAAGGCTCAAGCAATTGCACACGAGCAAGAAATGCGTGCCAAAACTCAAGAAATGAAGGCAGTAGTTTTGGCTGCAGAATCTAAAGTTCACGAAGCAATGGCAACTGCTTTAAAATCGGGCAAAGTTGGCGTTATGGACTATTACAAAATGCAAAATGTACAAGCCGACACTAACATGCGCAATTCGTTTAGCAATAAGGACAAGGACACCAAACCTAACGACAGACCTGAGCGTCATGGCGGTATGATGTAGGTAGCCTATGATTAAGTGGGTAATCCTTACAGTAGTTGCTGTTGTGGTAACAGTGTTTGTTGTAAAAATAATCAAAACAATGCTAAAAGTGGAAAAAGAAAGCAATAAGCAAAGCAAGGGCAAAGAAGAAGTGAATCAGTCTGCTGAATATAAGCCTGAAGATGCGGGGATTGATATTCATTCTTCAAATAGTACAATTGTTACCGATATGTCTAGCAAACCAGCAGAAGATTTTAATTACGATGCACCTACAGGTTTTACTGATAGTGTAGATGACGAATTCGACGATTATAGTAGACACGCTCGCAAGTCTGGCAGAAGGCGTAAACCACCAATTGACTTTGATTTGGACGGCGAAATGGCAGATGATTTTGAGTATACGCCCGGCTCTCCAGATTTCAATCTTTTCCCAGAGCAAAGGCGAAGGCAAGACAAAAAGCAAACTGTTCAATCATTAAACGAACTATCTACCGAACTTAAAGTGTTGATGTTAAGCGATATTTTCGATAGAAGATTTTAAAAATTAATAAGGATGTTAAACAATGTTTAGCATTTTTATTTTCTGGAATTGCGGTAGTAATTTTACAATTATTTAATATATTAAAAGATAAAGGAGTAAAATAAAATGATAAATATATGTGACCAAGCAAATTATTATGATGCTTTAACAAGGATTACTAAAAGAAATCCAAACTATAAAACGGCTGTAATGTTGTTGCAATTGATTGATGAAAATGGCGTGCATTATAATAGTTCTAAATGCAAGGAAGAAGACAAAAAATTGATTAAACTATACGATATTGTATCTAATTATGTACAAATCTTTAAAGAATACAGATATATCTAATGTCAAAAGTTTTTTGTAGGATACAAGGTTGTGGGAACTGCGTTGCCACAAGAAGTGTATGATGCTTTGGAAAAAGAATACAAGAATATAGCACAAACAAACGAAGTGTTAAGTGTATAAAACAATTTAATTAATCAAAATGTTAAACTCTTGGTTTAGCATTTTGAAACTAGTGTACTAATTAAAAAAAATTAGAATAGAAATATTCTAATTTTTTACACTTTCATTTATTTGTTCATTTTCATTAAATATCTTTGTAATGTTTTCAATATATTCTAATCGCTTCTTATTTTTAGTTGGATTATGAGCAAGTGCGTCACATTTTTGAACTTCAAAAATCATTTTTGATAATTTTGTGTTTGAAAATATATTTTCTTTTGTTAAAGGTGTATCATGTCTATTTACAATCTCACATATATAACTTATATATTCTTCACTATAATCTAATCTTTTTAAGATATGTTCAGTTATGTACGCAGACATTTCAGGATGCCATTTAAAATGCCTTACTTCACCATCTTGAAAAGAGTGCGGTTTTCCTATATCATGTAAAAGTAAAGCCAATCTTATGTCAAAATTATTTGACGAAAGACTTAAAGCATATAAAGTATGCTCCCATACATCTAAATGATGATGAGGGTGCTTATGTTCAAACCCTATCATATCACTTATTTCAGGTATAATTAAGGTTAAATCTTGTAGATTTGTTCTAATATTATCTAACACATCCTCACCAATTAATATATTATTTAAAAAATCTTTACTATCCATAAATTCCCTTTCATTAAAATATAACATATTTTCAAACTAATTTCAATACATAATCATAATTTATTAAAAAGATAAATCTAACATGGTTTGCCTTTATGTTACTTCGCTAGTTTCAAAAGTTACTACTCTTGGTTTAGCATTTTTTTTAATGCCTACTAATATATTTAAGTATGTTATTAGATGAATTAGATAATTATGTAACCAACGAATTGGGTGTTACGCTAAAAGAATATAGATATATTAACATTGGTGGCAAAATGGTGTATGTGGAAGGGCAAAAGGGCATTGTTAATTTAACCAAGGACGAAATAAGTTTTAAGGTACACAAAAAAACTTGCACAATTAAAGGAAGCGATTTGTACATAAAATATTATGATAATAACACCGCAGTTATATGTGGCAGTGTTGTTAGTGTGGTGGTGCTATGAAACCGCTAGTTCGCATTAAGGTAATAGGGTTTAACCTTGACCAATTAATTAACAAAATGCAAAACTCAAATATTGTATGCTATAACATTGAACGGATGGAAGCCAATGTTATGTTTTTTAGTGTTAACTTTAAACAATATTCAAAGGTTAAGCCACTACTTAAAAATTATGAATACCATATTAAATATTTGGGTATTGCAAATTTTAAAACATGGCTTGTGAAAAATCTTGCCATTATATTAGTAATCCCGTTTGCACTAGGCTTAATGGCATTTTCTACACGATTTACTTGGGCTATTAAGATTTATGGTGCGCAAGGCGAACTGGATAGTTCGGTAATTGAAATATTAAGGGAAAATGATATTGCGGTTGGTAAAATTTTGCCCGAAAACGCTCAACAAATTGAGCAAATACTACTTAACGAACTACCAAATGTAGCACAAGTAAGTTGCGTCAAGCGTGGCACAAGTTTAATTATTAATATCAGCAAAAAGTTGGTGTATACGCCCGAGAGTTTTGAGCCAATAAGGGCGCAATATAATGGTGTGGTTACAAATTTTTCGCTAATATCAGGCACAATGGCGGTAAATATTGGCGATTTTGTAAGCAAGGGCGATATTCTGGTGTATCCGTTTACGTTAGACAAGGACGGCAATCAAGTATCGGTCAATCCAATAGCGGAAGTCAGGGCAAAAGCATATGTGGTAGGCTCAAGTAAATTGAGTGCTTCAAGCGTGGAATTGGTGAGAACGGGCAGGCAATATACAACATCTAGTATACGATTTTTGAATAAAAATTTATTTTCAAAAAAAGTGCAAAAACCATTTGATATTTACGAAACTAGCGTGTATAATGAGTATATAAGTAGTGTGATACCAGTTGTTAGGACCAAGGTAACATATTATGAATTAGGCGAAGTGATAGTTAATCACGATTTGGTGGCGGAGCAAGCGCAAGTGGAAGCGGAAAGCAAGCATCTTGCATATGAAAACTTACCAACCAATAGTGAAATTTTGGATGAACAAACCACAAGTTTAATTGTAAACGATACCCTATATTCAACCACTACTTTGACAATATCAACAATTATTTCGTAACGGAGAAAATATGCTTAATGTTTATTCAAAAATACGCACATTTGACGATAGTATTATTAAAGATTTAAATGAAGTACTAAACACTACATTTAAAGTGCTAGGTCAACCCACTGAAAATGTAAAATACAATCTTTATGTTGTATCTAAAAATTTTATTCACGAACTTAATCTTAGTGAGCGTGGCGTGGATAGGGCAACCGATGTGCTAAGTTTCCCTTATACCGACATTAAAGCGGGCGAAATGATAGATATTAGCAAATATTCTACCGATATTGACTATGTTGACAATAGTTTGCTTCTTGGCGAAATATTTATTTGTAACGAAGTGGCAAAGCGTCAAGCGGTAAAGTATAATCACAGTTTCAAGCGTGAATTTTGCTTTTTGTTTCTACACGGAGTGCTACATTGTTTAGGGTATGACCATATTGAAGAAAGTGACCGAGTAATTATGGAAGATATGCAAAATAAGATACTTAATAAGTGTAAAATAACAAGAGATTAAAATATGAAAATATGAAGAGTGCTAACGCACATGAAGACGCAACTAAAGTTGCTTATTGATGTAATGTTGTATTAAGTGTTTAAAATCCAACCTTAATAAGTGACAAAGTCACGACTTCATAAGCGAAGCGACTTCATAATTTAATATTTTCATAAATATGGACACACAAACGGGTTGCTTATTGTGTGTAGCACAAAATATTAAATGCAGAGACGAAGACACATAATATATGGGAGAAAATAACTTAAATGGAATTTAAATGCGGATATGTAACAATAATAGGGAATACCAATGTGGGCAAAAGCACACTTTTAAATCGTATCATTGGCGAAAAGGTTGCAATAGTGTCGCCAAAGGCACAAACATCTAGAGATAACACTATTGGTATATATAATGATGAAAATAGTCAAATTATATTTATTGACACACCAGGCTATCACAAAACCGAGCATAAACTAGACGAGTATATGCAAGAAAACATTGATACGGCAATCAATAGTGATGTAAATGTATTGGTGTATGTAATTGATGGCAAAAAACCTTTAGTTGAACAATACGAAAAGTTGGCAAACAAGGGCGACAAGCGTAGCAAAAAAATACTTGTAATCAACAAGATTGATGATACCACTTTTGAAAAATTGTATCCACAACTTGATAAACTAAATCAAGTGTGCAAAACGGATGAAATATTGCCGTTATCGGCACTTACAGGAAAAAATGTAGATGTGCTAATTGATATGATTAAGAAATATTTGCCTACTTATGATTATGAAATGAGATATTATCCAGAAGAACAATTTACAGATAAAAATGTGCGCTACTTATCAGCCGAAATTATTAGGGAAAAAGTATTGCTACTATACAACGATGAAATACCACATGGGGTGGCGGTGCAAATTAATCAATTTGATGAAAGTGACGATTTAGTTAAAATTAGTGCGGACATTTATTGTGAGCGTGATGCACATAAGATGATTATTATTGGCAAAAATGGTGATGCAATTAAAAAGTTGTCCACCATTGCCCGCATTGCAATCGAAAAAATGCTGGACTGCAAAGTATATTTAGACCTATTTGTAAAGGTAAAACCAAACTGGCGTGTAGACAACTTGTTGCTTAGCGAGTTTGGCTATAAAAATGATGTTAATTAGGATGTAAAGTTAATAGGCTTTGTTGCATATATTTATATAAAAATCATACAATATATTATAGGGGGATTATTATGAGTGAAGAAATTAAAAATGTGTTAAATGGTAAGTATAACAATCCAAAGTTGGATGCGTATATGGATGATTTGTTGCTTGCTTCTATGCTCAGATTAGATATGTCAACCTATATGGCAACAAGGGAACTACGCACCAATGTAATTCTTGGTGCTTATGAAAATATACACGAAGTTGAAGATGAAGAAATTTTAGGATTATAATGGATACAAAAGTTAAAGGCATTATTTTGAGTACAAAAGATTATTTGGAAGCAGATAAGATTGCTTCCATTTTTTCCTACGAACAAGGGGTTATTAGCGCTAAGTTTGTGGGGGTCAAAAAGGAAAAAGCCAAGCTAAAAGCTTTGGCACAACCTTTTACACTTGCCGAATTTGAGTTAATAAACAAAAAAGATTTTAATACAGTAAAAACGGGCGTAATTATTGATAATTTTCCGCAAATAATCAACGACTACAATAAAACAATTTGCGCTTTTGTGCTAGTAGATATACTAAAAACTATTTTGCCTAAGGGTAAGTGTGAAAGTGACTTGTTTTTGCTTAGCGTAAATGCGCTTAAAAAGATTGGGCAAGAAGATGCCTATCAAAGCCTAATTGAATTTATAATCACCTTTATAGGAGAGCAGGGCGAACAATTAAATTTGTTTAACACAGATGGCAGAGTGTATTTAGATAAAATGGTGGCGGACTTTACACCACAACATAATATTAATACCGTTGAAATTGATAAAAAGGTATTTAATGCCTTAACCGTGCCAACCAGTAATGAAAGTGTAAAAAAATCGTGCTTAAAACTATTAAACACAATACTTATGCTAAAATATGATGTGGAATTAAAATCATTTAGTTTTATTTAATACCAGTTTAAACAAATATTTGACAACTTAATATATATAAAAAAAGACATTGAATTAGGAGCAAGTTTGCTTAAAACGGACAACAAAAAAAGAAAGACACATTGAGTAATTTACTTAATGTGTTTTTTCTTGTATAATATAATTGAAAGGAGAAATAATGTACGAAGGCAAAAGAAAAAACAGAAAATGGACTATTGAAGAAAAAAATCAAATAGTTCTTTTGTATCTTGATGGACATATGTCGGGAGCTCAAATTGTCAAAGAATTCCACCTTCCTCAACAAAGAATGTTGTACAAATGGGCAGAACAATATCGCAAGTTTGGTACAACGGTGGATAATCGTGGTAGAGGAACTAAGAATGAAGTACCTAACAAAGGAAGACCTAAAAAGACTAAAAACGATTATCAAAATATGTCTAAAGAACAATTAATAAAAGAATTAGAACTTAGAGATGAATTAAAAAATTTCCTTGTCTACCTAAATCAGCAAAACAAAAATACCTAGTTATTGATGAATTTAAACATAAATTCTCAATATCTAAACTTTGTTCTTGGCTGTCGTGTTCTAAAAGCGGTTACTACGATTGGGTAAATTTAGGTAGACCTAAATACAAAGCTTTTAATGAAAGTTACAATCAATTAGTTTTAGATATATATTCTAAAAATAATACTTGGGGTGTTAGACAACTCCATATGCAAATTAAAAATTTACATAATGCGATTATCCCTAAACCTACAATATATAGATATATGAAAATTAACAATATTCAATCTATTACTAGAAAAAGAACTCATAGATATTCAAAAATTCAACATCACAAAATACCTAATTTACTTAAAAGAAATTTTAATTACTTAATCTCTAATCAAAAATGGTCAATAGATATTTCTTACATCTTTGCTCAAAATGGACTTATGTATCTTTGTGCTATCAAAGATATGTATGATAAATCCATCATAGCATACAAAATATCAAATTTGATAGATTTAAAACTTGTATTAGACACAGTAAAGATTGCAATAGAGTTGGTTCCATATAGTCAAAGAAAGCATTTAATATTACATTCAGACCAAGGTTGGCATTTTACTAATTGGCAATATATAAAATTGCTTAAAGAAAATAATATAACTCAAAGCATTTCAGCAAAAGGTAGTTGTATAGACAATGTACCAATTGAATCGTTTTTCTCAATTTTAAAATCTGAATGTATATATCTCAAACAAAATTTACAAAAAAATAATATACCAGAAGTTGTCAAAAACTTTATTTGGTATTATAATAATGAAAGATTACAAGAAAAAATACAAGAACTTGCTCCAATGCAATTCAGGAAACAAGTTCTTGCAAATGTGTCTTTTTAATTTTTAGTCCGTTTTAACCCTACGGGTTATTAGCCAATGCCTTTTTTAATTATAAAGTATTTTCATTTTCCTTGCGATTGTCACTTGAAGCAATCTTGTCTTTAAATATTGTTTTAAAATCATATATTTGATAAGCAGCACCGCTTCCAATCAAAGAAGCAGTAGATGCAAGCATTGCTCCTATAGTAATATTAGTGGCAGTCCTATATGTTTTGTTATTAGTGCGGTTTTGTATTTCATTATCTATAGAGATTATATCATCTTTTAATTCACTATTATAATTTTCAAGCAACATTTTGGCGTTTTCTTTGGATTGCAAATATCCAAGTTGTTGCTCAAATTGCTCATAGTTAATTGTTCCATCAACATAATCGTCAGCAACTGTTGCAAATTGTTGTTTAAACTCTTCACTAAATTCATCACTAGCCATAAAGCTTGTCTTGCTCATCTCTTAAATTATTAATATGAGAGTTATGAATATTAGACATTATAATAGAGGTACCACTGCAAAGTGCAAAAGATACAATGCTTGATATTAATATTTTTTCAGCAATAAGGCGCTTTTTGTTATAATCTTTTTTAGGTTTTTGTTCGTTTTTCATAAATTTTTCCTTATAGAGTATTTTTATTTTCTTCACTATTGTTTTCTAAATTATCATCTTCAATTCCATTAATTTCATCGGGTGTAAATATGCAACATTCTACCGAGCGTGGGCGATTTATAATCTTTTCCCTTTGTTCTTGTGTTTTTAAATCACTAGCAATACCGTACGCAAGTGAACCGCCAATACCGCAACCAGCAATAATTAGTGATGATATAATTGATGGAGTGTCAGTAGTATTTGTGTTAGTTGAATCGCTATATATAGCATAACCACTTGTGGCGACCATACCAGTTAGTAGTACGCCAGATACTAATTTGGCGATAATGCGCTTAGTTTCAGTTTTCATTTTAGGTTTTTGTTTATCGTTCATACATTCTCCCTTAAGTAACCAAATAATATCATAAAACACACATCTTGTCAATGGTTAATGTGTTTTAATGATAAACAAATTTTAAAATAATATTAATTTATAAGCAAGTGGTTAAAATCATTTGCCTTTTTTTTTAATATTTTGTATTATAGAAAGGTTAAAAGGAGAAAATATGAAGAAATTTGTTTACTTATTTAGTGAAGGTAACGCTACAATGAGAGAACTTCTTGGTGGTAAAGGTGCAAACCTTGCTGAAATGACCAAGATTGGCTTGCCAGTTCCTCAAGGCTTTACTATTTCAACTGAAGCGTGTACACAATACTACGAAGATGGAAGACAAATTAACCCAGATATTCAAGCCGAAATCTTAGAAAACATCGAAAAGATGGAAAAGATTACTGGTAAGAAGTTTGGCGATAAGGAAAATCCACTTCTAGTATCTGTTCGTTCAGGTGCACGTGCATCAATGCCTGGTATGATGGACACAATTTTGAACCTTGGTTTAAATGACGAAGTTGTTGAAGTTATATCTAAAAAATCTGGAAATCCAAGATGGGCTTGGGACTGTTACAGAAGATTTATTCAAATGTTCAGTGATGTAGTTATGGAAGTTGGTAAGAAATATTTTGAAAAACTTATCGACCAAATGAAAGAACGCAAAGGCGTATCTCTTGATATTGACCTAACTGCTGAAGACCTTAAAGAATTGGCTATGCAATTTAAGGCTGAATACAAGAATCAACTTGGTAAAGACTTCCCAAGTGACCCTAAGGAACAATTGTTTGAAGCGGTTAAAGCCGTATTCCGTTCTTGGGATAATCCACGTGCTAACATTTATCGTATGGACCACGATATTCCATATAGTTGGGGTACAGCGGTTAACGTTCAAATGATGGCGTTTGGTAATATGGGCGAAACTTCTGGTACTGGTGTTGCCTTTACTCGTAACCCAGCAACTGGTGAAAAGGGCTTGATGGGCGAATTCCTAATGAATGCACAAGGTGAAGACGTTGTTGCAGGTGTTCGTACTCCAATGCCTATTGCAAAAATGGCTGAAATTATGCCAGAGTGTTACACTCAATTCCTAGATATTTGTAAAACACTTGAAAATCACTATCGTGATATGCAAGATATGGAATTTACAATTGAAGACAAGAAGTTGTATATGCTTCAAACTCGTAACGGTAAGCGTACTGCTGCCGCTGCAATCCGTATTGCTTGCGACCTAATCGACGAAGGTATGATTAGTGAACAAGAAGCATTAATGCAAATTGATGCTAAAACTCTTGATATGTTGTTGCACCCACAATTTGATGCTGAAGCGTTAAAAGTGGCTAACAAGAACAATGTTATCGGTAAGGGTATTGCTGCCAGCCCAGGTGCTGCTGCAGGTACTATTGTGTTTACTGCTGAAGATGCAGTTATTCACGGCAAGAAAGGCGAAAAGGTAGTGCTTGTTCGTCTTGAAACTAGCCCAGAAGATATCGAAGGTA
Source organism: Clostridia bacterium (assembly GCA_017473285.1). Lineage (GTDB taxonomy): Bacteria > Bacillota > Clostridia > Christensenellales > UBA1242 > Onthoplasma. The sequence continues at coordinate 1,381 of JAFULP010000049.1, read as the reverse complement.
TGAAATATTCACAAGGTCTTTTAACAGTTCGTGGTGGTCAAACATCTCACGCTGCTGTAGTTGCTCGTGGTATGGGTACTTGCTGTGTATCTGGCTGTGGCGATATTAAGATGGATGAAGAAAACAAATGCTTCACTCTTGCTGGTAAAACATATCGTGAAGGAGATGCTATATCTCTTGACGGTTCTACTGGTAATATCTATGATGGAATTATCAAGACTGTTCCTGCTGACCCTAACAGTGGTTACTTTGGCCGTATTATGAAGTTAGCTGATAAGTATCGTAAACTAGGCGTGCGTACTAATGCTGATAGCCCAGCAGATGCTAAGCGTGCTGTTGAACTAGGTGCTGAAGGTATTGGCTTGTGCCGTACTGAGCATATGTTCTTTGAACCAGACAGAATTGGTGCTTTCCGTGAAATGATTTGTTCAGATTCAGTGGAAGAACGTGAAGTGGCTCTAAGCAAAATCGAACCTATGCAACAAGCAGACTTTGAAGGCTTGATGGAAGCTTTACAAGGTCAACCTGTTACAATTCGTTTCCTAGATCCACCTTTGCATGAATTTGTGCCTACTGAAGAAGCTGACATTAAGGCTTTGGCAGACGCTAAGGGTAAAACAGTTGCTCAAATTAAGCAATATATCCAAGACTTGCACGAAGCAAACCCAATGATGGGACACCGTGGTTGCCGTCTTGCAGTTACTTATCCTGAAATTGCTGTAATGCAAACTAAGGCTGTAATCAAGGCTGCTATCAATGTTCAAAAGCGTCATGCTGATTGGAAGGTAGTTCCTGAAATTATGATTCCACTTGTTGGTGAAATCAAAGAATATAGTTTTGTTAAGAAATTGGTAGTGGCTACTGCTGATGAATTAATTAAGGCTAGTGGTGTAAACCTAAAATACGAAGTTGGTACAATGATGGAAATTCCTCGTGCGTGCTTAACTGCTGATGAAATTGCAAAAGACGCTGAATTCTTCTGTTTTGGTACTAACGACTTAACTCAAATGACATTTGGCTTTAGCCGTGACGACGCTGGTAAGTTCTTGCCATCATACTATAGTAGCAAGATTTATGAAAGCGATCCATTTGCTCGTCTTGACACTAATGGTGTTGGCAAACTTATGGATATGGCTGTTCGTCTTGGTAAGGGCGCTAATGGCAAGTTGCATTGCGGTATTTGTGGTGAACATGGTGGTGACCCATCAAGTATCGAATTCTGCCACAAGATTGGCTTAAATTATGTATCTTGTAGCCCATTCCGTGTGCCAATTGCTCGTCTTGCTGCTGCTCAAGCCGCTATTAAAGATAATAAGTAATAAATATGAAAGTATGAAACTATGAAGACGGCTAAAGCCTTATGAAAATATTGAGGAGATTG
>JAFULP010000048.1 GCA_017473285.1 Clostridia bacterium | reverse complement strand
TTTTTCAGCCACGGCAGGCTCATCAGTTTCGCTAAATATAGCATTATCCACAAGTTTAATACACTTTTGCACATTTTTTATTGCCTTAATATTGTTGTTGACAACTTCTTCACCCTTTTTAGCAAACATAACTTCGATATTATGAGATATATTTTCAGTAGCCTTTTCATAAGGTATTACATTAGTTGCGCAAAACAAGGCTGTTTGCATAATATTGTTAATTTTGTTGCCAAGATTGTTGCTTAGTGCAATTTTGTCAGCATTAATTGTATATACTTTAATATTTTTAGCAAGGATATCTCGCTTAATTTCATTAATCATAACCTTGTTAAGTTCTTTTGCTGTATAACTACAATTTATAATCAAAGTCCCATTGTTTTGTAGGCAACTGGTTAAGTGATATTTCTTCAAAAATGAATGGTTGTTGCATAGTACTACATCCACTTGATGCGAATTAAAAGGTTTGTTGATAGGGGAGTTGCTTGTGCGGATATGAGATATAGTCAAACTACCTGATTTTTTGCTATCGTAATCAAAATAGCCTTGTGCATAACTAGTTTCTCCTAATATTTTGATTATGCTTTTAGCACTTGACACACTTCCGTCACTGCCAAGTCCATATATGCGTGCGTTGAAATCGGTGTCGGGTTCGCTATACAATTTGATAGGGGATAAGGAATTATTGTTTACATCATCATTAATGCCTACGGTAAATGGTGAAAGCAACTTATCACGCATATTATAGAAAACTGTAATTGCATCATCAGGAGTAAATTCTTTTCCACCTAATCCATATACACCAGCAAGCACATTTGCTTTGATTTTGTTTTTAAATAATGCATTGATTACTAATGAATGTATAGGGTTTTCGCCGTTTGGATTAAAGTTGCGTTCCAACACGGTGATATTTTTTACCGTTTTAGGCAAAAGTTTGATAAATGTGTCTTCATCAAAAGGCTTTAACAATCTAATATTAATTACTCCAGTTTTGCCCTTTAGATAAGGCATGGCTTCCTTTAGTGTGTGAATACTACTACCCATAGCAACGATAATATCAGTTGCGTCCTTGTCGCCATAATATTCAATTGTATCATAGTGACGGTTGGTTATGGTGGCGGTTTTTTCCAAAGCATTCTTGACCGATGTAATTACATTATTATAAAAAGGCATACACATCATACGATTTTGGAAAAATGCATCTGGATTTTGGTTAGTGCCTTTAATATATGGTTTGTAGCAATTTAGTGCACGAGATTTAAATTTATCTATTGCGCCTTGATCAATAATGGAAGCAATTTCTTCCTTTGTGCTTTGCTCAATCGTGTTTAATTCGTGCGAAGTTCTAAATCCATCAAAAAAGCAAATAAATGGTGTGCTTGTGTCAAGGGTTGCTAATTGTGTGGCAATTGCAATATCATTGGCTTCTTGCACGCTAGTAGCACATATAATATTGTATCCAGTATTAAGGCAAGCATATATGTCGCTATGGTCGCAAAATATATTTAGGGCGTGGGTGGCAAGGCTACGTGATGATACATATATCACACTTGGCAACAATTCGCCCGCAATCTTGTACATATTAGGTAGCATTAGTAATAGTCCTTGGCTTGATGTAAAGGTGGTTGCCAAAGCACCGCTACTTAATGCACCATGAAGTGCCCCAGCAACGCCCGCTTCAGATTGCATTTGGGTAATTTTAATTTTATTATTAAATATATTAGTAACACCAGCGGTAGCAAAATCATCACAACTCTCCGCCATAGGCGAACTTGGGGTAATAGGGTAAATAACCGCAATATCGTTCATAAGATATGCGATATGCGCCATTGCGCTATTGCCGTCAATAGTAATTTTGTTCATAAATTCTCCTTAAATATTATTTTAAATATTATATTTATTAAAGTCAAATTAATTTATAAATATAATTAAAATCTAATTCATAATAGATATGAAGACGGCTAAAGCCTTATAATATGAAGACGCTACGCTTATGAAAGTATGAAAACATGAAGACGCAACTAGAGTTGCTTATTGAGGTAAGATTATATTAATATTTATAAATTGACCTTAATAAGTGACGAAGTCACGACTTCATAAGCGAAGCATCTTCATAGTTTAATATTTTCATAATTATTTTATCATTAACATTTAAAACGATACAGATAAAATGTATTTCCACAAGTATATAATTAGGGAGCGGGTAAAGAAAAAGCGTTGTGATTTAGACAAAAAAAATCCGCAAATTAATTGCGGATTTTTGATTTGCATTATAAGAAATATTACTTTAATTCTACAGTAGCGCCAGCTTCCTTCAACTTCGCTTCGATTTCCTTAGCTTCAGCAGTTGGAACATTTTCCTTAATAGTAGCGCCAGCAGTTTCAACTAAGTTCTTAGCATCAACTAGGCCTAAACCTGTGATTTCACGAACAGTCTTGATAACTGCAATCTTGTTAGCGCCAGCATCCTTCAATATTACATTGAATTCAGTCTTTTCTTCAGCAGCAGCAGCTTCAGCACCAGCAGCAGGGCCAGCAACAACAGCAGCAGCGGCACTAACGCCAAATTCTTCTTCTAATGCGTGAACTAATTCACATAGTTCAACAGCTGTTTTTGTTTTGATTTCTTCAATAATTTCTTGTATTGTCATAATAAACAACTCTCCTTATAAAAATTTTTCCTTTTTTCAAACTTTTAAGTGATTTGAATTACACTAGATGGTTAAGCCACCCAAACTAATTTTGTTTGTCTGCGATTGCTTGAATAGCACGAGCAAGTGCAGAAACTGGAGCATTGAGCATAGCAAGTAAGTTTGCAATAAGTTGTTCACGAGATGGAATGCTAGCAAGCATTTCAACCTTAGCCTTATCTACAACTTCACCGTTTAAGAAACCAGCTTTAATTTCCAATTTGTTAAGGGCTTTGTTTTGAGCCTTAATAACTCTAGGAGCACAAGTTTCATCTTCCATACCAAATGCAAATGCTGTAGTACCTTCTAGGTAAGAATCAAAACCAGTGATTCCAAGTTCATCACAAGCCTTTTTGAAAAGTCTGTTCTTATACACTTTGTATACAGCGTTGGCTTTTCTACATTCCTTACGAAGAGCAGTATCTTCAGCAACAGTAATACCGCGATAGTCTACCAAAACGATTGACTTAGCGTTGCTAATGTTTTGTTTAATTTCGTCTATCACTACTTTTTTTGCTTCTTGATTAGCTGACATTTGTTCCTCCTTATAATGCGTTTATAAACAAAAATCTCCTATGCCTAAAAGACATAAGAGATACAAAATATCTATCTTAAATCTCACCTCAACAAGCATAGGTTAATCTATTTACGCTTATCAGCACTTGCAGTCTTAGGCATTCAAATTTTTATTTACGCATCAATGATAACTCAAAAAAATATATTTGTCAATAGTTTTTTGTAAATTTATCAAAAATTATAAATATTTGAGTACTAAGGCATTGTAAGAGATTATATAAACTTGATATTAATAATAAATACCGATTTGATATTGTAAAACTTGTAAGAACAATATTGGATTAAACCCGTAAGAATAAATAAATAGTTATATTAAGTCAACAATTGATTTAAACGACGCAAATTGGCAACAAAAAGTAATTAAATAGTAAAAATTTAAATAAAATTCGACAAAATTTGGAAAAATATATTAAAGTGTTTGACAATTACAAATAATAAGTGGTAAGATAAAATTAATGTAAAAGGGGAAATAGTATGTGTAAAAGTAAAAAGATAATATTAAGTTTAAGCATATTTTTTGCAATGTTGATAAGCCTAGTAATGGGGATAGCACAACAAAATACACCTGCTAACACCACAAATCCCGCTATAAATGGGGGGGGTACATTATAGAACAAGGTTCTAGCAAGCTAGAACTAAACTATGTGCCCGATGTGAAAATATTGGCAGGTAGTGCTGCCCCTGACATATCTGGTGATACAACTACTGAAGAAATAGTAATTGAAGATGATGTAA
>JAFULP010000047.1 GCA_017473285.1 Clostridia bacterium | reverse complement strand
TTGGAACAGACGGTGTGGCAAGTGTAAGCAAGTTGGTTGAAATTGGCTTGAAAAAAGGCAAAATAAGTATATTAGATTTGCCTTCAAACTTGGCTCAAAAATGTAGCATAGTAAATTTATTAATAGGCAAAATTAACCAATTGGTGGCGGAAAATCAAAGATATAATATTATGCTCAAAGATGTTAATGATGTTAAGTTTTTGCTTGCCGAACAAATGGGTGCGGTGTCGCAATTATTGCTAGATTTGGGAGAAGATTTAGATAAAAATATTGCATTTGACAACACTATGCACAACAAAATTTTAAACAATCTTTTATCCAACAACATTGTGTGTAGTGAAGTGCTAATTTTTGCCGAAAAAAATGAAGATGTGAGCGTTGTGGTAATTGTAAAGGGCGAAAATGCGTACAACCCCGCAATCGAAACAATTATAAGCAAAATTGTAAAATTACCAATGATTATTGTGGAAGTGGAGCCCACTGATTTAAGCGACTATTACTCAGTAAAATTGGCTCGTGCGTGCAAGCGTGATGTGGTGTTTGGCATAAGCAATGTAACCAAAACGGGCTCGGTTAGTTCGGGGGATAGCCATAGTTTGATTAGGCTTGGCAATAACAAATACCTTTTGGCATTGTGCGATGGTATGGGCAGTGGCGAAAATGCCCGCAAAATGAGCGCACTTACAATGGGCTTGGTTGAAAATTTTTATAAGGCAGGCTTTGAAGATGAATATATAATTAATAACATTAATAAATTGTTGACAATCAATAATCAAGAAAGTTTTTCAACGCTAGATTTGTGTATTATAGACTTAACTAAGGAAATTATCGACTTTATAAAACTTGGCGCAACATATGGTGTTATTAAGCGTGAGCGTGAAGTGGAAAAGGTGGAAACGGGCACTTTGCCATTAGGTGTGCTGGGGCAAGTTAAACCAAGTATTAGTCATTTTGCGGTAAGTTCTAAGGATATGATTATTATGGTAACGGACGGCATAACGGACGCATTTGAAAATTATGAAGATTTTGCCGAATTTGTAAACGCAATAGTTAGCACCAATCCGCAAGTTGTGGCACAAACCATACTGGATGAGGCAATTTTGCGCAATGGCGAAGTTGCCAAAGACGATATGACCGTGCTGGTGGCTCGCACATTTTTGAAAGGCTAAATAGGCTTAAATAAAAGGTAGATACTCAATTTCAAGTTCTAATTTAATCAAATATTTATCATAAATCTTTTGCTTGATAAGGGATATAAGTTGCAATACATCGTTGCTTGTGGCAGAACCAAGATTTACAATAAACCCAGCGTGCTTGGTGGAAACTTGGGCATCGCCCACTTGCAAACCTTTTAGCCCCGCATCATCAATAAGTTTGGCGGGGATAATGCTACCTTTTCGTTTAAATACGCTTCCAGCGTTAGATAGATCAAGTGGTTGGGTGGACCTGCGCTTAGCAATATATTCAACCATTTTTGCTTGAGTGGCACTTTTGTCTTGAGTGGGCAAATTAAATATTGCAGATAGCACAATATCGTTGTTATGTTGAAAAATGCTTGAATGATAATTAAAATCGCAATCATTTTTGGTTAGATACACAATTTGCTTGTTGCGTAGCACGGTGATGTGCTCAATATATGTAGATATTTCGTGATTGTAAGCTCCCAAATTGTTAACAATTGCTCCGCCTAGTTGAGCGGGTACGCCAATCGCAAAATCTAGCCCGCCTAAATTGTGCTGAGTGGAGTATTGAATTAACTCGCTTAAATTAGCGCCACTACTGGCATAAAGTTTGTTGTCCTTGATTTTCTTAAAGTTATCATTATATTGTATTATTGCACCGTTGTAGCCCAAGTCGTCAAATAGCATATTTGAACCATTGCCAATTATTTTGTGTGGGAGCGAGTGTTGCTTACAAGTGTATAACACATCTAATAGGGCATCTATAGTTTTGGCGCAAGCAAAATATTTTGCATCACCGCCAATTTTTAGGGTGCTGTGATGCTTTAGTGGCTCGTTAAGTGTGAGAGTTGCGTTGTTAATTTTTGAAAACATAAAGTCCTTTTAATAAAAATTAAAGTATAAATGCGTGAAGTAATTAATGGTGCTTGCATAAAGATTAATATAAGCAAATATTGCGCATTGTATTAGTTGGTAAAAATATTTGGCACATAACAAGTGGTTAGGGCTTGCTCCATATTTGCATAAACTGGCTCAGTATACAACTTGATGTGCTTGGTGCTAAATAGGCTTAAGTTGGCAAGTTTGTATTGATTGTCATCTTGCATTACAAAATCTATAAATTTAAGCACTTCGCTATCATTGGTGGTAACGCCTAAATATTGAACTAGGTCGGTAAAGGTGGACACAGGTTCATAGGTGGCACTGAACCTACCAAGATTTTCAAGATTTTTAATGCGGAACAAATCTCTTGCCGTGCCCAAAAGTTTGATGCTATTGCTATTTACAAATTTGGTATAGCATTGATATGATGATAATGTTTGGTTATTGTTGATTGTGGTGTTGCCAGTTAATGATAATGCGTTATGCAAGTTATCGTTGGCGGTATACAAATCCAAATCATCCGCATTGTTAGTTTTGGTAAAATAGCAATATCCGCTTGCAATATATGGCAGTGCCATAAGGCGTCCGTTGTAGGTAGCGCTTTCCAAATAATTATCTCTAATATTATATTCGTTATCAAATGCCACAAGGTATGGCAACACAATTTTTGCCACTTGCTCACTAAATGATATTAAATGTGGGGTGCTTTTGGTTAGTGCGTCTTCCAATTGGTCGGCTTCAATACTTTTTACCATAAACAATTTGGTAGGATTACTTTTTTCGTATTGCAAGGCTAGTGAGTTTAAATAGTTTTTCCTATTGGCGCCACCGCCTTCAAAACTTTCAATGTGCCACCATTCGTATATTTGCAATTCGTCCTTGTTGCCAGCAATTAATGGTGTGTTGTCAAATTTATTTATGCAAAACATCACACTAAATGCTACCAAAAATACAATAAGGCTAATATTAAGTACCTTTTTAAAACTAAACATACTTATTTTATGAATTTGTATGGATAAAAATACTACTATATTTAGGAAATAACATAAGTCAATGTTTTTTGTTTTTAAATAACAACTTTGTTAATATCTAAATTAAAACAATCAAAAATAAATAAAATGTATCAAAATTTGATAAAATATAATAAAGTGTTTGACAATCAAGTTTGATAAATGTTAAAATAACTATAATAAAAAGGGGAAATAGTATGTGTAAAAGTAAAAAGATAATATTAAGTTTAAGCATATTTTTTGCAATGTTGATAAGCCTAGTAATAGGGATAGCACAACAAAATACACCTGCTAACACCACAAATCCCGCTATAAAAAGGGGGGGGTACATTATAGAACAAGGTTCTAGCAAGCTAGAACTAAACTATGTGCCCGATGTGAAAATATTGGCAGGTAGTGCTGCCCCTGACATATCTGGTGATACAACTACTGAAGAAATAGTAATTGAAGATGATGTAA
>JAFULP010000046.1 GCA_017473285.1 Clostridia bacterium | reverse complement strand
TGGTAAAGAGGCTGACACAACAACAAACGAAGAACCCGATATGGATTTTACTCAAGATATGGACTATATAGAAGCAAGTTTTATGAGTGATTACAACATTGATTTAACAAATACAAAAATGCATTGGTGGAAATTTTATAATCTTATGAATGGATTATCTAATAGTGAAATGGGCAACTGTTGTGTGTTAAATAGAGTTCGTAATTTGCGCAATTTTGACACAAAAGACATAAAAGACCCAAAAGAACTTGAAAAGATAAAAAAAGCAAAAGAACAAGTTGCTTTAAAGAAAAAAACTATAAATAAAGATTTGACAGTTGAACAACAAAAGAATATTAATGCTTTTTATGAAACACTTAATTAAAAGAAAGGAGTGATTTTATGGATGGATACGTTCAAATTGGGACTCAATTAGATACAAAAGATTTTGATGCAGAAATAAAGTATGTTGAAAGTAAGCTAGAGGAAATTGAATATAAATTAAAACAAGCAGATATGGGATTTGAAGTTGGAGACACACAAAAACTTGAAGCTCAATATTCAAGACTTATAAAACAGCTTGATAGATTACAAAAAAAACAAATTGATATAAATAAAACCGATTTAACCAATATTCAAAAAAATATTGATAAAGTTGGAGATTCTGTTACCAAAACAATATCAAAAGTTGGCAAATGGGCATTGGCTATATTTAGTGTAAGAAGTGCTTATATGGCTTTAAGAAGTGCAATGTCAGTTTTAACACAATATAACCAAGATTTAGCCGATAAGTTAAACACAATAAAATTAACATTTGCTAGTGCATTAGAACCAATAATAACAAGAATTGTGGATTTAGTACATGGATTATTAGTCTATATTGATTATATTGCAAATGCTTGGTTTGGAATGAATCTGCTTGCAAGTGCAAATGAAAAAGCCATGAATAAGACAAATAAAAGTGCTAAAGAATTAAAGAAAACAATGGCAGGCTTTGACGAGATGAATGTTATAAACGACAGTTCTAGTGGAGGTGCTAGCACCCAAACAGGATTTGTTGAGCCAAAAGATGTTCCAATTCCTAGTTGGATAAAATGGATTGCAGATAACAAAGACGTAGTTACAGGAGCATTAGTTGCAATTGCTACTGGGTTATTAGCGGTAGAATTGGGAGCAAAAGGAATAATGGGGCTAGGCATTGGTATATTGTTGGGAGCTATTACAATGCTAATTATGGATATAATAGACTTTATTAAGGACCCAAGTTGGGAAAACTTTATTGCTATATTAGGAGATATTGCAATAGGTGTAGGTGCAATTATGTTAATTATGACTAAATGGTGGGGTTTATTAATTGTTATAATTGGCTTAATAATTAAACTTGTTGCTGAAAATTGGGACAAAATAAAAGAAATTTTAGGAAGTGTTGGAAGTTGGATTTATGAACATATTATAAAACCAGTTGGCGACTTTTTTGCTAATTTGTGGGAAGGAATAAAAACAGGTTTTGGAAGTGTTGTTCAATTTTTCAATAGTATGATTTCAAAAATAGTAGGTATATTTCAAACAATAGGGGCAAGAGTTGGAGAAGCTATTGGTACTGCGTTCAAACTTGCAATAAATAGTGTTTTAAATTTGGTTGAAGGAATATTAAATACGCCAATTAATGCAATAAATGGGTTGTTAAGTATTATAAATTCAGTTCCAGGTGTTAACTTAGGTAAATTGCCAACATTGAATTTACCGAGACTTGCAGTTGGAGGTATTGTAAATATGCCTGGTAGAGGAGTTATGGTAGGAAGTGCAATTGCTGGTGAAAGAGGACAAGAAGCAGTAATTCCATTAACAAATTCACAAATGATGGCAGAACTTGGGGAGGCAATTGGAAGATATATAAATATTAATGCAACTGTTCCTGTATATGTTGGAAATAGACAAATAGCACGTGAAATAAAGAAAATAAATGCAAGCAACGATTTTGCAACAAATAGTTAGGAGTGATATAATGTTTATAGATGAAAATAGCGTAATAATAAATGGTGTTTCTATTGGGCAATATATAGTTGAAGCAAAGTTTAGTTATCCAAAATTGTGGGCTAGTGATAGTGGAAGAAATTTGGCTGGAAAAATGACAGGAACCTTGATTGGTATATTTCCAAAACTTATATTGCAATTTAGACCATTAACAAAAGAAGAATTAAATATAATTGCTCCAATTTTAGATAGTCCAAGACAAACTATTACATATTATGATGTTTCTAAAAATGAAAATATAACTATGACGACCTATACAGGGGATTGGGAAGTTACAAATGTAAATCTTAATGAAAACAAAGGATTTAGTTGCTCATTTATAAGTATAGAGAAAAGAGTGTGATGAAATGAAAGCACATACAAACAGTTATAAAGAACAAATAAAGTTATTTGGGAAAGAAATAGACAGTAAAATATCGTTTGGAGATACAGTATTGGGGAAAAACGACCTCAATGCTGTGGTTCCATCGTTTAAAAGTAATATATTAAAATCCGCAATGAAACAACTTGATATTGATAGCAACGTGTCAATTCCAGTAGGAACGATTTTAAAATATGAATTTGGGTTGAAAATTAACGGAGAATATGAATATATTGATTACGGAAATTACATTGTCAAAGATATAGAAAAACAAGAAGATTCAAACAGTTATAAAATAACTTGTTATGATAAAATGCTATTTAGTATGCGTGAATACATTAAACTACCAATAGTTTATCCAATAAGTGTTCGTGATTATATAAATTCATTGTGTATAGCATTAGGAATAACATTTAAAAATCGTAACGAAATATTTGCCAACTATGACAAAATGATACAAAACGAATTATATTTAGATGGCAATGATAATTCATTGGGCTATACATTTAGAGATGTATTTGATGAATTAGCACAGGTAACAGCTAGCACAATTTGCATTAATGAAAATGACGAATTAGAAATAAGGTATATAAACGAAACTAATGACATAATTGATGAAGAATTTTTAAAAGATGTCAATG
>JAFULP010000045.1 GCA_017473285.1 Clostridia bacterium | reverse complement strand
TTATGCAACTGAAGAAGCATATTTGGAAAGATTAGCAATCTTGGAAGAAAGATTGAAGAGTGCTAAAAAAGACCTTAAAATAAATGCTAAAGAGTTAAATCCACTTGAAAAAGTAAACCGAACTTTGGAAAGAGATAAAATTAAACTTCGCCGTAAATATGCTATTGTAGCAAAGAAGAAGGTATCATTATATGGTGTTAACAATTATGTTGACCTTGATAAGGAAAAGGCAGAGAAGTTGGCTCAAGAATTAGAATTGTTGGAAGGTTTGAAGTTGTCAGTAAGTCATTGTGAAGAAGTTATGAATGCAAATATTGATAGATATCCAATATTAGTTCATACAAACAAGATTTTGAAGGAAAATATTGCAAATATTGAAAGTGACATTGAATCTTTAAATAAAGAACTAAAGGCTTTGCGTGAGAAGAATAATTCAGACGAAAACAATTAGTATTTAAAGTTAAAATCTCATACTCCGGTATGGGATTTTTCTTTAGATTACACAAAATCATAATAATTTTTGTGTGCATATATACACTTGAGACAATAAAAATATATAATTAATATATTTGGTTAAATGATAAATTTTGTGTTATACTATAATGAAAGGAAAAATGTATGATATTTAAGAAAAAACTAACAGTTATAGGATTATGCTTGGGTGGTGGTGGAGCAAGAGGGTTTGCCCATCTTGGAGCATTAAAAGCGTTTGAAGAATATGGCATTAATTTTGATATGGTGGCTGGCTGTAGTGTAGGTAGTTGCGCTGGGGCATTTATTTGTGCTGGAAAATCTTTTAAGCAGACATATAATATAGCAAAAGAATTACAGGTAAAAGATATCAAGCGTAATAAAATTAAATTTATGCCATCAAGTACCGAAGGCTTGGAAGAATTAATTAGCAACAATATAAAACAAAAAAATATTGAAGAATTGCCTAAAAAATTATTTATCGTAAGTGTGGATGCAAAAACGGGTAAGGAAATTGTGTTTGATAGCGGAAGTTTGTCAAAAGCGGTTGCTGGAAGTTGCGCTGTGCCGGGAGTGTTTTATGCAGTGAACTATAACAATATGACATTAATAGATGGTGGCGTTATGAACAATATACCTGCTGATGTGTTGCGCAAAAGGGGTTGCGATGTTGTAATTACCGTGGATGTAAATAGCACTCGTGGTGGCGGAACTAATAGCGATAAATTTTATGATATATTCCTAGCATCTATTGGGATTATGATGAAAAACAACTCAAAGCAAGGATATTTGTATAGCGACATCGTGATACAACCCGATATGAAGCGGTTTAAGTCAAGCAAACTAGATGGCTATGAGGCTATGGTGGAAGAAGGGTACAATGCAACAGTATCAGCCATGCCAGAAATATTAAAGTTGATTAAAAGCAAAAGATATAGATTATGGAAAAGAAACAAAAGAAAGAATATGCAAAAATTATAGTATTAAGCATTTTAATACTTTTATTTGCTATTTCAATTTGTTTTACTTCTTTAATTTCGGCTAATATTAAAAAGATTTTGTATAAAGCCGATTTTAAAGTTAGTAATGACGATTTAGTAGTTCATTATATTCGAGTGGGGCAAGGGGATGCCATTGCATTGCAACTTCCTAATAACAAAACTATGATGATAGACTCGGGACCTAAAGATAGCCAAAATGTTTTAATTACATATATTAAGGATGAAGTTTTAAAAAGCACTAACGATTTAGCAATTGATTATTTAATACTTACACATCCAGACACTGACCACTCGGGTGGAATGAGTGCAATTTTTGCTGAGTTTGAAGTGAAAAACTTTTTTAGACCTAATATTGCAAGCGATAGTGAAGATATAGGTGAGTTTGCAATGAAATCAACCTTGGTGGAGTATGATGAGGTTATAAACAAATCAAAAGAAGAAAAAGATTTGCAAGCTAATATAATCAATATTGAATATGAATTTTATATTGACAATATTTTAGTGCAAATATTCCCACCTTTAAAGGTGTATGACACTACAAATGAAATGAGCCCTATAATTAAAATAACCTATTTGGGTAAAAGTTTCCTATTTACAGGTGATATTCAAGGCGAAAGTGAAGACGATTTGCTAAATTATTATAAGGAAAAGTTGGATGCGGATGTGCTTAAAGTGGCACACCACGGAAGCAATACATCCACAAGTGTTGAGTTTGCAACAATGGTAAGTCCAGAATATGCAATTATATGCGTTGGAAGCAATAGCTATGGGCATCCACATTTTACCACAATTACAACCTTGCAAAATGTAGGTGCGCAAGTGTTGACAACAGAGGGAAGCACCATTAGGTTCGTGTGTGGAAAAGAAATGTTTGTGGTGTTGGAAGAAAACAAGACACATTCTTTTGTGTTTGTGGACTGGTGGATTGTTGGCTTAGTAATTGAAATTGTGTTAGTTATATGGCTAATCAAAGCGATAATTAAGGTTGTGAAATTACATAAAGATGAACTAAAAGATGATTAAAAAATTGGCAAAAGTTTTATATTAGTTGTTAAGAATTAACTAAATAGCGTGTCGAAATTTGTCTTATTTTGTCGTAAATGGCTGTTAGACGCCTTTTGGCAAAGGTATAATTTAAATTTGCTTGCTAAAAGAAAAATTATTTGATATTATAATACTGAGTTATAAATAGGCAAAGGGTGTAATTGTGTTGACTTGCGGGAGTGCTTGCTATAAGAACTCTACGGGAGAACTAAATTGAAAAACATATTAGTTGTATGTGCCGATAAGGACCTAAGAAAAGATTTATCCAAAGCGCTAGCGTCTGCGCTTAAGTGTTTGTATGTTGATATTGATGAATTTTTGGATTATGAACTTTTAAATAATCAAAATATAAGCCTTAAGGAAGCAAATGATGAGTTGCACAAACTGGAGCAAAAAGCAATATTGCGTGCAAGTGAATTGAAAGATTGTGTTATGACAATTTCACATGACTTATTTGTGTCTAACGATAATTTTAAATTAATCAACACTAAAAAAGTCTTTATTTTTCTTTCAAAGGCATACTTTGTTGCTAGGTTTAGCAAAGATGATAAGCATAAATTAGAGCAAGAATTAACGCTATTTGATGGAATTACTAAATTGATAAGCACAAATTGCGATTTGGTTATAGAAAAAGGAGCAAAGTCGATTGATGAACTTTGCAAAGAAATTATTGAACATTTAAAGCAATCAAAAGCATCATAATTATATAACTTAATATTAAAACAAAAAAATCCCACTTTTGTGGGATTTTTTGAATAGGAGTTAATATCTCCTATGTTAGTATAATGTGTAGTAAGAATTAAAATATACATCAATAGATTAATTTTTTTAAATTATTTATTTTTTTGTTTTATTAACATAAGTTTTTCGGCGAAGTTGGGCATCTTGTTTAGACTTGGATAATAACAAATTTTTGTTGTTTGGGTTTACTTTGCCCAATATTTTATACCTATTTTCGCTATTGACATATTCATTGTAATCGCTATACGGCTCGACGCTATCGACTTGCATATTAGGTTTTGAATTAGGGTTGTACCTAAACAAAGTGTTGTATCCACTAGAAACGGACGCAAACGAATGTGTTTGGCTATATTTAAGGTCATATCCATGATTTACGCAAGGGCAATATGCAATGATTAGGCTAGGGCCATCATATTGCTCCGCTTCAATAAATGCCTTAACCGCTTGGTCGGGGTTTGCTCCTATCGCAATTTGTGCAACATATACATCATTGTATGACATCATCATACTAGCAAGGTCTTTTTTCTTGGTTGTTTTGCCAGTTTGATTAAATTTAGCAGTTGCCCCACGAGGAGTGGCTTTGCTGGTTTGTCCGCCAGTGTTGGAATAAACTTCAGTGTCAAGCACTAGCACATTGATATTTTCACCGCTAGCCATAATATGGTCAAGCCCGCCAAAACCAATATCATAAGCCCAACCGTCTCCGCCAATAACCCAAGTGCTAGGCTTAATAATCAAGCCAATATTGTCGAATAGGTATTTATCGTTATCATCAATTCCACGAGTGGCAGAATATAAGTTTAGTTGTTGCAGTATTTCACGATTTTGTTGATGGTTATTGGTGTTGGTTAAGAATTTTTTAACAATTTCAGCAATGGCTGGAGTGAAATCTGTTTTTTGTGATAAAGTATGGATAAAGTTATTACGCTGTTCTTGTTTTGCTAGCATCATACCATAGCCAAATTCGGCATTATCTTCAAACAAACTATTTGCCCACGCAGGTCCAAGATTTAAAGCATCTTTAGTGTAAGGACAAGTAGGGTATGTGCCACCATAAATGCTGGAGCATCCAGTGGCATTAGCAACAAGCATTCTGTCACCAAATAGTTGAGTTAGTAATTTAATGTAAGGTGTTTCACCACAGCCAGCACACGCACCACTATATTCAAAGTATGGCTTTTTAAATTGCACACCTTTAATGTTGTTTGGCTCAAAAGGTTGCACTTGTGGTAGCGAATAGGCATATGCTTGATTTTTAAGTTCAATTTCCTTTAACTTGCTATCACTTTCCATAGTGATTGCTTTGCCTTTCATTGGGCAAACTTGAGCACAAACTCCGCAACCAGTGCAGTCAAGCTGTTCAACTTGCATACTATATTCGCCATCAG
>JAFULP010000044.1 GCA_017473285.1 Clostridia bacterium | reverse complement strand
TAAAATAAATTTAAAAAATATTGTAAATAAATAAAAAATGAAAATATTAAGTCGCTTCGCTTATGAAGGCGTGACTTAGTCACTTATTAAGGTCGGATTTATAAATATTAATATAATCTTACCTCAATAAGCAAACTTGTTTGCGTCTTCATACTTTCATATTTTCATAAGCGTAGCATCTTCATTTCATAAGTCTTTAGCCGTCTTAATACGCTAAAAATAAGTATAAACAATTAATTAAGATATTTTAATTAAATTAATTTTGAAAATTTTTAAAATTATTTAAATAAATTGATAATTAAATTTAAAACAAAATAAAAGGAGAAAAATATGATATACAATTTAACCGATTTGGCAAACAAAAGTATTCAGTATGCGCAAATTACCGCACGCAAATATGGCAATCCTATTGGCACAGAGCACTTGTTGTATGGGCTAACAAAAGTGGATTGTCAAGCGTCAAAATTGCTTAAAAGTTATAAGGTTACCACACAAGTAATGGAGCAAGTTTTGGATAATATGGGTACTGGTTTTGGCTCAAATGTTGGTGACTTTTCACCACGAGCAAAAGAGATGTTTGTGCTTGCCAACGAAGTGGCAAAACGAACAGGTAATTCATACATTAGCACCGAGCATATGTTGGTGTCACTGTTGTCGCAAAACGATAGTTACGCAATTCAAATTTTGGCGGGAGCACTAAAACTTAATGTGTATGAAATGCGCAACAAAATGATTGCGTTAATTTCCAACAAATCGCAACAACCTAAAAGCGCCTTTAGCGATGAAGGATTTGTGCGTGTGGGCAAAATCAACAAGGAAGCGCAAGAAGATTATGCAACAACTCCAGATGTGGTAACTAGCGAACTAAGCGAAGAATTATTGCAAATGGGCAGCGATGTAACTTTAAGGGCTAAGCAAGGCAAAATTGACCCAATTATTGGGCGTGATGCCGAAATTGAAAGAGTGATTGAAATTTTGTGTCGTAAAACCAAAAACAATCCAGTATTAATTGGTGAAGCGGGTGTTGGTAAGTCGGCAATCGTGGAAGGCTTGGCACAAAAAATAGTTAGCGGTGATGTGCCACAAATTTTAAAGGGCAAAACCATTTATAGTCTTGATATTGGCGGATTGATGGCGGGTACTAAATATCGTGGTTCGATGGAAGAAAAACTAAAAAACGCCATTGAAACAATTATGAATAGCAAAAATATAATTGTGTTTATTGACGAAATTCATACTCTTGCTCAAGCGGGAAGTGACAAGGGTGAAACTTCACCAGCAGATATGATTAAGCCATATCTTGCAAGGGGTGAGATGCAAACAATAGGGGCAACCACCACAGATGAATATCGTAAATACATTGAGCAAGACAAGGCGTTGGAGCGCAGATTTCAGCCAATAATGGTAAATCCGCCAACAGTGGAAGACACGATTACAATATTAAAGGGATTGAGAGATAGTTACGAAGCCTTCCATAAGGTAAAAATCACAGACGATGCTATTGTGTCGGCGGTTAAACTTTCGGACAAGTATATTTTGGACCGCAGTTTGCCAGATAAGGCAATTGACCTAATCGACGAAGCATCATCAAGAGCCAAGGTTAAGAATAATTATTCAAGCACTCAAGAGAAGGAATTGAAGGAAAAATTAAATCAACTTAACGCCAACAAGGAAGATGCGGTAACTCAAGAAGACTTTGAAAAGGCAAGTAAACTTCGTGACGAAATTGCCGATGTTAAAAAGCAATTGGACGAACTTAAAAATGCACCATCCACCAAGCCTGAAACTCCAGCCGAAATTGGCGAAGAAGAAATTGCCGAAGTGGTAAGCAAGTGGACTGGTATCCCTATCACAAAGGTAACCGAAGGCGAAAGCGAAAAGTTGCTAAAACTAGAGCAAACTTTGGGCGAAAGGGTAAAAGGTCAAGAAGAAGCAATCAAAGTGGTAGCAAAGGCAATTCGCCGTGGCCGTATTGGTATGCGTGACGCTAGACGCCCAATTGGAAGTTTCCTATTCCTAGGTAGCACAGGTGTTGGTAAAACCGAATTATGCAAGGCGCTTGCAAATGCGTTATTTGACAGCGACGACAAGATGATACGCCTTGATATGAGCGAATATATGGAAGCGCACAGCGTATCAAAACTAATTGGTTCGCCACCAGGATATGTAGGCTTTGACGATGCGGGACAATTAACCGAACAAGTAAGGCGCAAGCCATACAGTGTGGTATTGTTTGATGAAATTGAAAAGGCACATCCAGATGTGTTTAATATGTTGTTGCAAGTGTTGGAAGATGGACGCCTTACAGATAGTCACGGCAGAGTGGTAAGTTTTAAAAACACCGTGATTGTACTTACATCCAATATTGGTAGTGACAAACTTAACAACAAGCGCATCGAACTTGGCTTTAGCGACAAATCAAATGCCGAAATGGACTTAAAGCAAGTGGCGCTTGATGAGTTAAAAAAGCACTTTAGACCAGAACTTATCAATCGTATTGACAATATTGTAGTATTTAATAAGTTGGGCGAAGATGTGGTGGCGGAAATTGCTAAAAAGATGCTTGAAGAACTAAACAAAAACTTGAAAGACAAAAATATTGAACTAAAGTTTAGTGCTAGCACACTTAGATATTTAATCAAAAACGGAACTAATGCCGACTATGGTGCAAGGCCGTTGCGTAGGCTTATTACCACCGCTATTGAAGACGAACTTGCCGATATGTATTTGCGTGGCGAAATTAAGGATGGAAATACTATTATGGTAGATTGCAAAAGCAATAAGTTGCAATTTTTGGTAAAATAATTTAATGCGTAAATATAAGGTTAAGTGCAAGCAACACTCTAATTAAACCATAAAGATATATGATAAAAATTTTAACCAAAAACAAGCAAATGGGGTGTGGCTTGAAATAATAAAAAAATTTGTTAAAAATAATTAAATTAGATTGACAAATATTTAAAAATTTAGTATATAATAAGTATAAAAGGAGAAAGGACTATGAATTATAGATTTAACAATACTGAAGAAGGTGTTATCACCGACAAAAAGGTGCAAGCAGCAGTTAGCAAACTTGATAGTTTGGAAGCCCGTGGCACTTTGATTATTGAAGCAGGCTACAGAGAAACTGATAATGCTTATTGCAAAATTACAGGCGTAAAAGTTCCAGTAAACACAACTGGCAAAAAAGTTGGCGAAGCAGTGCATGATGCAGTTAAAAAGGTGTCAAACATTGTTCGTAATGACAGGAAAACAAAGATTGATAAAAAAGAACACGCTAGAAAGAAAGCGTCTGCAGTGGCAGAAGCAGAAGAAGACACTCTTGGTGTATAATTAAATGTAATTAAAAACAAGGCTAAATTTAGCCTTGTTTTTTGCTATCTATATTTTTATATTTTGTTTTAATGCATACTTTAACTACAATAATATATTAAGATTAGTTTTGGTTTAAATAATTATGCATTATTCTAATCATCTAAATTACCCAAATTAAATAGTAGGGCGGTATAGTTGTTAAAATTGCTATAGTCAGGTGTTACTATAATTTTGGTAGTAGCATTAATTTTATCTAATACGCTAGGCGAAATAGTGTCAAATATATTTTCGCATAGCAACAAGTCCAGTTTGCGCACACTGGCACGAATTAGGGCAAGGGTGATAAGGTCAGAATGGTTCAAATCTTTGACCTTTAAATTGGCTTTATCTTTCCAGCCCCAATTGCTAAGAGTTACAAGAGCGATGTTGTTTCGCTCAACCTTTTTTACACCCCTTGATTTTAGGGGGTATGCCACATTTTCAAGCACTGTTTTATTGTTAAAAAACTTAGGTTTGGCGCTAATGTATGCAACTTGAAAATCTTTTTTGTAATTAGTTTTTTTCAAACTTTTACCATTAATTAAAATGTTGCCTTTGTAGTAAGTGTCCAGTTTGGCAAGTAGTCTAATCAAAGTAAGCGGACCACCAACATCATCACCAACCAGCGCATAGTTACCCGCATCAAAATTGTAACTAAAATTAAACAAAGTGTAAAAACCACTAAAATATGTGTAACTAACATTATCAAACTTAATCATAACTTTATTGTAACAAAAAAATTTTTATTTTTCAAGAATTTTAAATTTATTATAAAAAAAGTATGATTAAATCATACTATTTTCTTTTGTTAATATAGTTGTCGATTATTGTCTTTATTGATGATTGTTCTTCTTTTGATAAATATATCCAGTTATCAAAAATTACCTTTGTTTCAGGTGTAACTTCAATCATATCATTTTCAGCGAAAAAATTTGCTAAAGTAATGCCAAAAGCATCACAAACAGATTTTAATGCTGGAATAGTTGGAATTGTATTTCCTTGCATCCATTTTGTAAATGTTTGTTGAGAAAGCCCAGTTTGTTCACTTAATTTATAAAATGTCCAACCTTTAGCAGTACGCAACTTGTCAATTTTGTTTATAATATCCATACTTAACCACCGTTTAATAATTACTAAATATTAGTTGAAAATATTATAATTGACACATAAAACAATTTTAATTCACTTTGGTTGCCAAAATACTTCACTAAAGTTGACTAATGCTGAGATTTTGTGTATAATGATAGTCGATGGAGAATTAAATTTATGATTATTTTTGCTACTTGTTGTTTTATAGGGCATAGGGTAATAGAGTATACAATAGAATTAGAACAAAAATTGAGAGAATATATTGAATATTTAATACTAAACAAAAATGTTGGATGTTTTTTGTTTGGTAGTAGAAGTAAGTTTGATGAATTATGTCTTAAGATTGTGACCGAATTAAAAATAAAATACCCTTACATTAAAAGAATATATGTAAGGGCAGAATTTCAAAACATTGATAAAAGTTATGAAGAATATTTACTTAAAAGTTATGATGAAACATTTTTTCCTAAGCAAATACAAAATGCAGGTAAATTTTCGTATGTTGAAAGAAATCAAATAATGATTGACAAAAGTGACTACTGTGTATTTTATTACAAAGAAAATTATATACCGCCTACTAAGAAAGCGAATAAGCGGGGATTGTTTAATAAATGTAATAGTGGAACAAAACTGGCTTTAGATTATGCTAAACAAAAGAAAAAGGAGATTGTTATAATAAACAAAAATAATGTTTAATAAAATTTAAAGAAGTCGATATTAAATAAAAAACTTATACAAAACAACCCTTTTGTATAAGTTAAATCAATTAATCTTCCAAGCCCAACAAATAATCTGTAGTTACATTAAAATATTTTGCAACAATTATTGCAACATCAATGTTTGGGGTTTGTAAATTATTTTCCCAACGAGCAATGGCGGCTTGACTTACTTTTAATTCTTTTGCAAGCGTTCTTTGACTTAATTTTTTTTCCTCTCTAAGGTCTTTTAACCTTTCAGCAAATTTATTCATCATTAATCTTCTCTTCCAGCAATATAATCTAAACTAACGCAAAAATAATCAGCCAATATAATTACAAGGTCTAAATTTGGAATACGCTTGCCACGCTCCCACAAACCGATTGCTGATTGCGTGATTTTGTGGTTTAAATTTTTTGCTAATTGATGTTGACTTAATCCTTTTTCAGTTCGTAATTCTTTTAATCTTTTGCTAAAATCACTTTTCATATAAAATATTTTACAACAAATGTCTTCGATTTGTTTGACTAAAGACACTTGTTTTCATATAATATATGAAGACAAATGTTATCAAGGAGAGAATATGAAAGAAATAACAATAAATGTTGAAATTATTAAGGAATATATTAAGCAAAACAATTTATCGGTAAAGGAATTTTGTGAAAAATGTAATATTAGTTACTATAGTTATTTAAAATTGATGAGAAAAGAACTTGTAAAGGTTAGGGTGCTTTACAATATTTCTATATTGTTGGATGTTAGGTTGGTAGATTTAATAAATTTTTAATCAAACTTAATATATCCATAGCCTTCGTCATTTTTGCTGTGAGTTAAGGGGTGGCAAAGATTAAGTAGGGTGTGTTTGATTTTGTCGGGCGAATATTTAGGGTGTTGGTTGCTTAGTATTGCGCAAATACCCGCAACCATAGGGGTTGCAACACTTGTTCCGCTCATTTGGGTATATAACCCAGATTTAAAGTTATTGCAAGTGGATGTTATATCCACGCTTGGGGCAATTATGTCGGGTTTAAACTTGCTGTCAACTGGCCCACGGGAACTAAAGTCGGCAATTTTTATTTTGTCATCATTTCTGCCATCATCAAGCCCGCCAACGGTAATTATGCGTGAACTTGTGCCGGGGGATTTGATAGATTTGGCATCTGGTCCACTATTTCCAGCGGCGGCAACCACAATCATTCCGCTATTCCATAGCGCCAAAGCGCCTTGTTGAAGTGGGTCGTTACTTCCGCTATAGTCCGCCCCAAAACTCATACACACAACTTTGATATTAAATTTGTGCCTAATGTTGTAAATGTATTGCATTGCATCTAATATTATATTTGAATTGGTTTCGCCGTTGCTATCTAACGCCTTAATCATAACAATATTTGAGTTGGGCACAATGCCCGAATATTGCTTATTTGAGCACACTCCGCTAGACGCACACACGCCCGCAATAAATGTGCCGTGACCGTTGTCGTCGTAAGGCTTTAGTTTGTTGTTGATTAAATCTTTGAAATGCACAATACGGTTGTATGGCAACAAAAAATCAAGGTGCGGGCTAATACCCGTATCAATAAACGCAATAGTGGGCGGAGTAAGGGGGTTAAAGTGCAATTGCTGTAAATTCATAAACTGTTTTGCTCTATCAATAAGGGTAAAAACTTTGGCGCTTTTGGTAATAAAATTAACGCTGGAATATTTGCTAAAGTCAATTATCTTATTGCTGGGCATATTGACATAAAAACAATCCATAAAAGGATAGGCAATATATTTAATATTGCTATTTTTTAAACGATTTTCAGCGTCGTTAAAATCATTAGCGTACAAAAAACAATCAATGTGCGAATTGTTTAATACACTAACATCGCTTAATAGTTCGGGGTGAATTTTGTTTATCATTTTATCCGTTCAATAATATTATTTAATAGTTGTTTTTGTTCATTATTAAGCATTGGGTACAAAGTGCTTGATAATTGGTCAAGCATTTGAGTGTTAAGTTTACCTTGCGACTTTAAATTGGTGGCTTGGCTTAGTAGTTCGCTATACAATTCTTGTTGCGACAAATCTTTGTACTTATTAATCGTGTCTTGATATTCGCTAAAGTCTTGCTTGGAGTGCGTTGAGTTGGAATTGCTTGAATTATCTGTAGTGTTTTGGGCTTGATTTTGCTGGTTTGATTTATAAAATTCTCTAATATCCATATAATTTAATATGAAAATTAATCTTTTTGCGTTAAACTTAACTAAAATAATTTGTCTAAAATGATTTGATTTGTTATAATTTAGGAAGATTACACAAGCGGATGCTTGCATACATTTGATGTAATCTGACGCAATTACATACTTCGGAAGGCTAGATTGAAATCTAGCAACTCAATTATAATTGAGTTAAAATCAATCCTTTGATTTTGCTTCCGACAGTATATAATACAGTAGGGGGATTAAGCGTGAAATTAAGTAATTTAGACAAACAACTAATTGACCTTGCAGAAAAAGTTGTTAAATCAAATAGCGATATATATTCCAATCTGGCAATACATGTTGCTTGTGTGATTAAGGCAAAATCGGGCAAGATATATAAAGGTGTTAATATTTACACTTCACATTCAATATGTGCCGAACAAGTTGCATTTGGGCAAGCGCTTGCATGTGGTGAGCGTGAGTTTGACACTATTGTAGCGGTTAAAATGAATAACGATGGTTCAACTAAGGTTATTGCACCATGTGGTGTGTGCAGATACATGTTTGACAAGTTATATATTAACGATATGTATGTGATAGTTGAAGACATAAAAAGCGGTAAACTATTAAAGGTAAAGGCAAATGAACTATTGCCTTACGCACAAAAAAGAATTAAACCAACAAAAAACTAGTTGGTTGATAAAAATAATAGTTAATTGCATAAACTTTGATTAAAATTAAAAATTAGGAGAGTATTCGTGGCAAATTCAAGTTATGATAGTAAAGATTTGGTTGTACTAGAAGGTTTAGATGCGGTGCGTATGCGCCCCGGTATGTATATTGGTACAACTGGTAATAAAGGTATGCATCATTTGTTATGGGAAATAGTGGACAACAGTATTGACGAAGTGGCAAATGGTTATGGTAATAAAATAGTGGTTACACTGCACAAGGACGGTAGTGCCAGTGTGCAAGACAACGGCCGTGGTGTGCCAGTAAGTATGCATCCAAAACTTAAAAAGAGCGGTGTGGAAGTGGTGTACACTCAATTGCACGCTGGCGGTAAGTTTAGCGACCATAATTATAAGTATTCGGGCGGATTGCACGGCGTGGGTGCATCGGTTGTTAATGCGCTTAGTAGATATTTGGAAGTGGTGGTATGCAAGGACGGTAAAAAGTACCACATTAAGTTTGAGTCAATTGAAAAGAAAGGTAAAATTGTGTCCGGTACGGTAACCGAACCATTAAAGGAAATTGGAACAACTAACCAAAGCGGTACTTTTGTTAGATTTTTGCCAGATGACAGAGTGTTTAAGGATAATCATTTTTCATATGAAACGGTGGCGGAACGCTTGCGTGAAAATGCCTATCTAAACAAGGGTATGAACATTGAATTGGTGGACGAACGCACCAACAAGCATCAACAATTTTGCTATGAAGGCGGTATTGCCGATTTTGTGTCAAGTTTGACCGAGGACAAAAAGCCATTATTTGTGCCACCAGTGTATATCGAAGGCGAAGTGGACGAAACGGCCATTGCTGTAGCGTTGCAATACACTGACACATACACTGAAAACATTTTTAGTTATGTAAACAATATTCCAACCCCAGAAGGTGGAACACACGAAGTGGGCTTTAAAACGGCGCTAACTAAGGTGCTAAATGACTTTGCTAAAAAGAACAATCTTGTAAAAGACAAGGACATTGCATTTATTGGTGACGACTTCCGTGAAGGTATTACCGCTGTTATTAGTATTAAGATGAAAAATGTCCAGTTTGAAGGTCAAACCAAAACCAAATTGGGCAACCCTGAAGCAAGGGCAAGAGTGGAAAATATTTGCGTTAGCCGCCTAACCGACTTCTTTAATAGCAAAAAGAACGAATATATTGGTCAAATCATTATTAAAAAGGCAAAAGGTGCTGCGAAAGTGCGTGCTGCGGCAAAGCGTGCTAAGGACTTGACAAGGGCTAAAAATAGCATTGAAGGTAGTATGCTGGTGGGTAAACTTGCAAACTGCTCTAGCCGTAATCCTGACATTAACGAAATATTTATAGTCGAAGGCGACTCAGCGGGCGGAAGTGCTAAGCAAGGTAGAGATAGATATTATCAAGCAATTTTGCCACTAAAAGGCAAGCCATTAAATAGCGAAAAGAAGCGTATTGACCAAGTGTTAGCCAATGACGAAATTCGTACCCTTATTGGTGCAATTAACACTGGTATTGGCGAAGACTTTAAGATTGATAACTTAAAGTATAACAAGATTATAATTTTAAGTGATGCCGACCAAGATGGTGCACATATTAGGGCAATACTTTTAACTTTCTTCTTTAGATATATGCGCCCATTGATTACCAATGGCAATATCTATATTGGTATGCCACCGCTATATAAGGTGTCAACTAAAGCTGAAGACTATTATTGCTACACGGACGACGAACTTCAAGAAATTACAAGCAAAATTGGCAATAAAGCGTATAATTTGCAACGATATAAAGGTTTGGGCGAAATGAACCCAGAACAACTTTGGGAAACCACTATGGACCCAGCAAAGCGTAGTTTGGTTCGTGTAACGGTGGATGATGCCGTGCGTGCTGACCAAATTATTACCACTTGGATGGGCGATGATGCAAAGAGTAGAAAAGATTATATTACAAACAACGCCAACTTTAACAAAGTTGACAACTTTAAACCAATTAAAATAAAGGACGGTAATTAGTATGGATATTTTTGATGACGACCAAATTAATATGTTTAAACCTGACACAACTACCAAGCGTACTAAAAAGCGTTCGTTAGATGCCAAGGCTAAAAAGATTATTGAATCCCCTAAAGGCGAAATTTATGAAAAAACCGTTGAAGAAGTAATGCACTCAAGTATGTTGCCATACTCCGAATTTGTTATTATGGACCGTGCATTACCACGAGTAGAAGACGGCTTAAAGCCCGTTCAACGGCGTATACTTTATACAATGCAAGAATTGGGGTTAACCCCTGATAAGCCATTTAGAAAATGTGCTAAAATCGTGGGTGATGTATTGGGTAGATATCATCCACACGGCGATAGTTCGGTGTATGATGCACTAACTCGTATGGCGCAAGATTTTACTATAAATGTGCCACTAATTGAAGGTCATGGCAACTTTGGCTCAATCGACGGCGACAAGCCAGCGGCATATCGTTATACCGAAGCCCGCCTTAGTGAGTTATCGCTAGAACTTATGACCGACATTGAAAAGGACACCGTGTCATATAGCCTAAACTTTGATGACACATTAAAGGAACCTGATTATTTTCCTGGTAGATTTCCAAACCTATTTGTAAACGGCGCAAGCGGTATTGCTGTAGGCTTGGCTACCAATATTCCGCCACACAATTTGGGTGAAATGATTGATGCAACCGTTGCATATATTGACAATCCAAGCATAACTTTGCCTGAAATATTAAAGTATGTAAAAGGTCCAGATTTTCCATCTGGTGGCATAATGTCCACTGGCAAAGATATGATTGAAGCGTACGAAACTGGCCGTGGTAAGGTTACTCTTAGAGCGAAGTTTCATAAGGAAGAACTAAGTAATGGCAAAACCAATATTGTAATTACCGAACTTCCTTACCAAGTAAACAAATCATTATTCTTGCAACATATAATGGAAGTGAAGGACAAAGTCAAGGGTGCGCTTAATAATATTGTAGAAATCACCGATGAAAGTGACAAATCTGGTATGCGTGCGGTAATCACCGTTAAAAAGGACGGCGACCCAGATAGTATTATTGCATTACTACTTAAGCATACCGAAATGCAACAAAACTTTAACCTAAATGTAGTAGCTATTGTAGATGGCGCACCTAAACAATTGGGCTTGCTTGAATACTTAAAATGTTATGTTGATTTCCAAGTAGATATCATACGCAAGCGTACTCAGTACGACTATGATAGAGCAGTGGCTCGTGTACATATTTTGGAAGGGCTATTGATTGCTATTCAAAATATTGACGAAGTGATTGCTATTATCAAAAGCAGTGAATCTACTGCTCAAGCCAAAACAAGACTTATGGAAAGGTTTAAATTAACCG
The DNA here is from genome assembly GCA_017473285.1 of Clostridia bacterium. GTDB lineage: Bacteria > Bacillota > Clostridia > Christensenellales > UBA1242 > Onthoplasma. Next base: position 4,766 of record JAFULP010000044.1, on the reverse strand, counting down.
AAGTTCAAGCGGTGGCAATACTTGACATGAAGTTGGCAAGACTTACCAACCTTGAAACCACCAAAATTGAGCAAGAAATGGCTGACTTGAAGGCTAAGATTGAAGAATACTTAAAGATACTATCAAGCCGTGCAAGACAAATGACCGTGGTTAAGCGTGAGATATTGGATATCAAAAAGCGCTATCCAACCACTCGTAAAACCGAAGTAGTGGAAGAACACGAAACATATGTGATGACACCTATTGAAAAACTTACTAACACCGAATGCTTGGTGGCGGTAAGTGATGATGGATTAAGGGTTAAAAATATTGTTATTAATGCACAACTTGGCTCATACAGTTTTGACAAGTACAATAACGTTAATGTGCTTCATAAAGATATATTAAAAACCACATCGAATGCATATATTTGTGCATTTACCAATCTTGGCAATATGTACAAGATTTGTGTAGGAGATATTCCTGTATGCAAGTTTAACGGTCGTGGCACAAACTTATCGCAAGTGGCAAAGGCTGAAGTTAACGAAAAGATTGTAAATATATTTGAAATGGACGAATTTAATGGCGAAGGCGAACTAATTATGTTTACCCACGATGGATATATTAAGCGTAGCGATATGAGCGAATTTGTGGTAAACAAGCCGGTAGTTGACGCACTTGGATTGCACGATTTTGATAGGTTAATTGGTGTTCAGCCAAACTACAATATGGGTAGCACAATTATGATATCCAAACTTGGCATGGCGGTTAACTTTGAATATGCATCTGTGCCTAAGCAAAAGCGTGCTGGTAGTGGCGTGATTGGTATGAGCCTAAACGAAGGCGACAAAGTATGCTTTGCTTCTCAAGTAAATCTTGGCGACAAGGTGCTTGTTGTAACTGATACATCTAGCGCTAAGCGTGTGTCGTTAACCGAATTTGGAATAAGCGCCCGCAATCGTAAAGGGCTAAAAGTTACATCGGGTAGTGAGCAAGTGGCTTATGCAATTTCACCAGTAGTTGCAGGCGAAATTGTGGTTGTGGACAGCAAAGGAAATCTAAATGTAATGGATGTAAACGATGTGCCAGTAACATCTCGTACAGGGGCAGGCAAGCCAATTATTAAGACCAAAGCATTGCAAAAGGTTAAATCTGCAACAATTTATTTGCAATAGACTAAGTGTAAATTTATAAATGTATTAACTTTGTTTAAAAGGGTATAACTATTCTACAATGTTTATATAAATATGGGGGAATTATGAGATTAAAAGATAAAGTAGCCATTGTAACAGGTGGCAATTCAGGTATAGGGGAAGCAATTGCCGAACTATTTGCCAAAGAAGGCGCAAAAGTGGTAGTAGCATCCCTTGGCGCTAGCCAAAAGGACAACATCGCTAAAACCTTGAAAAAAATGGGTGCAGATTATATGATGATACCTACCGATATTTCAAGCGAAGACGATGTTAAAAATTGTTTTAACAAAGCAATCAAAAAGTACAAGCGTGTTGATATTATGATTAACAACGCTGGTGTGCTAGAAAAGGGCTTGTTGCCAGTGGATAAATTTAAGATAGAAGACTGGGAATGGGTTACCAAAATTAACACCTTTGGAACAATGCTTTGTATGAAATATGCAAGCAACCAAATGCTAAAGCAAGGTGGTGGCTCAATTGTTAATATTTCATCAATTGCTGGCGCTAAGGGCTTTGGTGGTTCAGTATATTGTTCTACCAAGGCGGCAATGCTTGGTTTAACACGCAATACAGCAATGCGTTTTGCGGGCACTGGCATTAGATGTAATGCCGTTTGCCCAGGCTCGGTGCTTACACCTATGACCACATCAACTTCAAGCGATTTGGACAAAGATATGTACACAGCAATGGACAATTATGGCAACTTGGAAGTGGGCATTTGCAAGCCTATCGATGTTGCCAATGTGGTGCTATTCCTTGCAAGTGATGAATCAAGTGCAATCACTGGTCAAGAAATTATAGTTGACAAGGGTTATAGTTTGTAACAGTGCTTATAGGAGTTAAATCATAATATAAATGCATAATATTTTAATTTAGATTATGATGTTAGCATAAACAAAATAAAATTCATATACTTATATTATCGGAAGTTGTCGTCAAGCAGCCCGAAGGGATATTTGACAGCAACTGATGGTTATACACACTTGAGAAGTGCGAGTTTGCGAGCAAATTGCATTTACAATTTAAAATTTTAAACTTGTTTTAAAATTTACTTCGCATAGTTTATAAAAATAGCCTTAAATATGCAAAATATTACAAAATTAGCATATTTTAGGGCTTTTTTTATTATATATTAACAAATGGAAACATCGTTTTTAGATTTAAAATGCAAACAAGTAATCAATGTGGTTGACGGCAAAACATTAGGACATATTATTGATATTGTTATAGATGTCAAAAGTTGCAAAGTGTTAGGGCTTATTGTGCCAAGCCCTTCTTGTGGTTGGCTGTCGTGTTTTAGGTCTGGCAAGGAAATTTTTATTCCCTTTGATTGCATATGCAAAATTGGTGTTGATGTGATTTTGGTAGAGTTATTTATCAACAATAACCATACAAAACCAAACCCACCGCCTAAAAAATCACTCGCTTTAGGTTCAAACACTATTGATGTTGACAAATAGTTTTGTGATGGCATAAACTCTTAATTAATAAGACATTGATATTAATTTGTGTAACAACATAGTGCACATTTTAAACTTGGCTTGCATTTAAATTTGCAAGATAATACATTAAAGCAAAACACAACAAATTGTGTTAAATTTTTTGTTTTGTACAACAAAATGTGTTTAAATTTGAAATTTATAAGGAAAATCAAATTAAATCTATCAAAATTGGTTGTAATTTTTTTTAAATTGTGTAATAATTAGGTTATAAGAGTAGGTGATAATTATGAAATGTGTATTTTGCGGTTCTAATGACAGTAAAGTTGTAGATAGTAGATATTTAAAGGACACTGCAATTAGAAGAAGAAGGGAATGTGTTAAGTGTGGCAAGCGCTTTACTACCTATGAAACGGTGGAAACCAATCCTATGGTGGTTACCAATGTGTATAACGAGCGTGAGCCATTTAAGATTGAAAAGTTGACTGAAAGTTTGCGTTATGCCACATATTGCCGTGACGATATTGATGTTAACGACTTGGCGGATAGGGTTGAAAAGTTGCTTTTAGGGCTTAATAGTCAAGATATTAGCACACACGATATTGTAAAAGTGGCAGTTGATTGTTTGATGGAATTGGACACAATTTCAGCATTGGTGTATTACACGCAACACACTGATTGCAATAGTTTTGACGATGTGCGCAAATTTATTAATCAATAACTAAATGTTGGAAGGCTTGAAAGGTAAGTAAATAGCCTAATCAAACCTTCTTATTTATGGGTTAACAAACTAAAAAAATAAGCCAATTAATTGATAATCGTTGATAAATGTGATTGGCTATTGACTATATGATAAAACTATGTTAAACTAATTAAGCAATGTAATAAGATGTTATTAAATAGTGCTTTAAAGCATTTGTTATTAACATAAAAATAGGAGAGAAATATGATAACAGTAAGTGGAGTAAGTCTGCAATTTGGAAGCAGAAAATTATTTGAAGATGTTAATTTAAAATTTAATAAGGGCAATTGCTATGGCGTAATTGGCGCAAATGGTGCGGGCAAGTCTACATTTATGAAGATTTTGGCGGGCGATATTGAACCTAATAAGGGTGAAGTGATTATACCTAAAAATGAACGCTTGTCAGTATTGGAGCAAAACCAAGAAAAGTATAATGATTGCACCGCTGTGCGTACAGTTTTGCTAGGACATAAGCGCTTGGTTGAAATTATGGACGAGCAGGAAATGTATTATGCCAAAGGCGATTTGACCGATGAAGAAGGCGAAAAGTTGGCATATTTAACCCAAGAATTTATGGATATGAACGGCTGGGAAGCGGAAAGTGAAGCACAAGCATTGCTTAATTCACTAGATGTACCAAGCGTTTTGCACTACGAACTTATGGGCAACATTGATAGTAAAATCAAGGTTAAAATATTGCTTGCACAAGCATTATTTTCAAACCCTGACAACTTGATTTTGGACGAACCAACTAACAACTTGGATGTAAAAACTATTCGTTGGCTTGAAAACTTTATTTTAAACTTTGAAAATACAGTAATTATCGTATCGCACAATCGTCACTTTTTAAACAAAGTGTGCACCAATATTTGCGACATTGACTATGGCAAAATTAATATGTTTGTAGGTAACTACGATTTCTGGTACGAAAGTAGCCAATTGATGCTTCGTCAAATGAAGGACCAAAACAAGAAGATGGAACAGCGTGCCAAGGAATTGCAAGAATTTATTGCAAGGTTCTCGGCAAACGCTAGTAAAAGCCGTCAAGCAACTAGTCGTAAAAAGGAACTAGAACGCCTAACTATTGAAGACTTAAAGCCAAGTAGTCGTAAATATCCATATATTGACTTTAAGTTTGAAGGCCGTATTGGTAACGATATTTTGTCCGTTAAAAATTTAAGTAAGGAAGGATTGTTTAAAAATGTATCGTTTACTATCCACAAGGACGAAAAAGTGGCGCTAATTTCAAGCAATAGTTCGGTAGTCAAAGCACTTTGCGACATACTAGCGGGCGTTGATAAGGATTACACTGGCGAAGTGGTGTGGGGCAAAACTATTACACCTACATATTTGCCACAAGACAATAACGAGTTTTTTGAAAACTATGACGGAAATTTAGTGCAATGGATTGGT